>NZ_JALHPM010000383.1:0-2512 GCF_022842525.1 Luteitalea sp. | reverse complement strand
CGGAGTGGTGTTTGCGGGTCTGGGGAGAAGAGAGTTGGTTAGCATCGGCGGACGCTCGACTTACGGAAACGGAGATTCAACAGCTGCCCGATTCGGCCAGCTCATTTGCCAATCAATTGGGACAGAAATTTGTTTTGCTGGGTCCCGCGAGATTCTGGGCGGGGAGCGATAATCCGGGACTCAAGTCGTTGAATCCACGGCAGGAACGAACCATCGAACATCGCTTTGCCATTGGGGCGTATGAGCTACAGCGCAAGTACTTCCTGGCATGTCTAGCCGATATGCACATCTCAGGCGATAACTCGAACCCCTTGACGCCGTCGCCGGAGATGCCGGAAACCGCTCTGCAAATGTTCCACGTGGGCTTGTATTGCAATTGGCTCAGCGCCCAAGTCGGCTTACCGGAATCTGAGTGGTGCTTTATCCCAGGTTCGCGAACCGAGGAGGGAGTCGCGAATTATGACGAACAAACGCGACTGAAGGACAACTGTGTCGATTTACTGGGGTATCGTGTCCCCTCGGAACTGGAGTGGGAATTTGCCTGCCGCGCCGGCACCACGAGCGAGACCTACTTTGGAGACACTCGCGAGTTTTCCCTCAAGTTTGCTAAACTCGAAACTACCCAGGCCGCTCCCGGGCTCACCCAACCCATCGGCGACGACGTGAACTCATATACACTTCATCCCTGTGGTCGATTGAAGCCCAACGGCTTCGGATTATTCGATATGTTTGGCAACAATATGGAATATGCGGTGGGCCAGGCGAGCATGACCCAAGCACCGGGTTACGAGTCTGTCGTCGGTTTTCATTTTCTCGCCCCCCGTCGACGAATCACGGCGGCGATCCGGAAGGCGCAGCGGGGACAAGGGCTGGTCGAGTACGCGCTGCTGCTCGTCCTGATCGCCATTGCCTCGATCGCGATTTTGTCGACGCTCGGCACCAGCATCGGCGTCCTGTACTCAGTGTCAAACGTGTTCACCGCCCCGTGATCTGCTGACGCCGGTCCGAGGACAGGGGTGGCAGGCCGGACGGAGCCGGCCGCGAGCTGAAGCGGAAGGAACAGAAGCAGATGAAGCGACGCGGAGCGCTGGCCCTCTTGGCACTCGGCATCCTCCTGGCGGGCGGTGCGAGCGTGATCGTGCTCGGCATCGCGCGGCAGGCCGGCGAAGCGAGCCGGGCCGTCATCCCCCAGGTCTACGTGGTGATGGCGGCCCGTGAGATCCCCGATCAAGCGGTGGTCACGCCGGACGCCCTGGTGGTCCGGCCCTTCCCCGCCGAGTTCGCCCCGCCCGGCGCGATCTCGCAGCCCGAGCAGGTCGTCGGCAAGTTCGCCGTCGGGACCATCTATCGCGACCAGATCGTGATGAACGGTCATGTCACGACCGGACGGAAGGCGACCAGCCTCTCGGATCGCGTGCCACCGGGCAGGGTGGTGGTCTGGCTGCCGATGCCCGACCTCCTGGCCGGGCAGGTCGGCTTCCAGCCGGGCGACCGCCTCGACATCCTGCTCTCGCTCAAGCTCGTGCAGTCCGAAGTCGGCGACACGCCGTCCAACGCCAGCAACAGCAACGGCATGAGCACCCAGACCACGCTCCAGAACGTCGAGATCTTCGCGCTCGGCGAGCAGCAGCAGGCCGGCGTCAAGGCGGCCGAGGGCGGCGTGAGCGCCCGCACCAGCGCCAGCACCCAGCCCCTGGCCCTGCTGGTGGACCACCAGGACGCCATCATCATCAAGTACATCAAGGACTCGGGCGGCACCATCGACCTCGCCCTGCGCTCCTCTGACGAAGAGCGGATCGTCCGTACCGACGCCGTCACCGTTGACAGCATCGCCGAGCGCTTCCGCTTCCGAGTCCCGCAGGAGGTCCGGACGGTCCCGGCGGAGCCGCGCCAGGCCATGCAGCAGGAGCCACGACCATGAGCGGACGCACGTCACGCCTACGCATCCTGGTCCTTCGCGACCCCGGCTTCCAGCTCGACGGCCACGAGACCGACATGGGCGCCGTCACGCTGATGCTGGAGGAAGACCCGACCTTCCGCGTGGCCGAGAGCGCGGCCGGCTACGGCGAGGCCGCCCGCGCCGCCCATCGCGGCGACACCGACCTCATCATCATCGACGAGGTGGCCGGCGACCCGGCCGCCGTGGTGGAGCAGCTCGACGCTGCCGCCCCGGAAATCCCGGTGCTGGTGCTGCTGGACCCGGAGAACCCGGCCGTCGCGCAGGCCTGCATCCTGGCGGGCGCCCGGGCGTACCTGTTCCGCCCCTTCGAGCCGACCGACCTCGCGGAGCTGGTGCGGCGCATCTACGAGAAGGAAGATCGGCGCCGGCGCAAGACATCCCCGCAGGGCGGCTCGAAGTCCGGCCGGATGATCGCGGTCCACGGCCCGAAGGGCGGCGTCGGCACCACCACGCTCGCCGTGAACCTCGCCGTGGCGATCTACCAGCAGACCGACCTGCGCGTCGTGCTGGTGGACGGCAGCCTGCTCTCCGGCGACGTGGCGGTGGCCATGA
>NZ_JALHPM010000382.1:0-2523 GCF_022842525.1 Luteitalea sp. | reverse complement strand
TTGACCATCGCACCGCGTGGGCGGATGCGGCTGAAGTCGTAGCCGACGCCGCCACCGCGACGCATGGTCTCTGCCGCCTGCGCCAGCGCCTTGTAGATGCTGGGCTTGCCGGCCACGTCCTCGGAGACGCTGTCGCCGACCGGCTGCACGAAGCAGTTGATCAGCGTGGCCCGGATGTCGGTGCCAGCGGCCGAATTGATGCGGCCAGCGGGGATGAAGCCGCGGGCCAGCGCGGCCAGGAATCGCGCCTGCCAGTAAGCCTGGTCGGCCGGCCGTTCGACCGCGGCGAGCGCGAGGCTGACGCGGGCATGGATGTCTTCGGCCGAGGACTCGTTGCCCTTGGCGTACTTCTCGAGCAGGACATCGGTCGAGATGGCTTGCGGCGCGAGCGCGGCATCGATCTTGGGAAGGTCGTTGAGTTTCATGACGAACTCCTGAGGAACGGGTCGGATGGATACCCACGCGGCAAGGCCTGTCCGTGTCCGCATCGCGCGAGGCGACGCAGCGGGAGAGGCTCGGATGCACTGGTGGGCGGGGAGGGCGCCAGGGCCCTTTGCCGGCGCGACGCAGAGGTCGCGACAGCCGATCGGCCTGGTACATGGAAGACGGGCGGATCGCCCGATTCGGTCACTTGCGCGCGAGCTTTCTCGCAGGGCGCTCGTGGACCGAAAGGCTTCGTGTCGCCGACCCTTGAAGGGACGGCAGCGGGGATGCTTGGGCTGACTTCGCGCCGATGGCGCCAGGTGCGTCAGCTACCTGTGGGGAAACCGTTCTTTCCGGAGCGGGCCTGGGGACCCGCTCTGGAAAGAACCACCCGGAGGCGGCTCTTTCTTGAGGTCGATCAGGTCATGAGACCAGGTCGACCGAGGCTTCATCGGCTGACGTTCCGAGTGCGACGCGGAAGGTCCGTCCGACCAGGGCCGCATAGTCGTTGAGCGGCAGGTCCTGCAGCAGGCAGCGCAGCATGCTCGCGGGATCCGGGCAGCGCAGGGTGCGCACCAGCCGATCCAGCCGCCGCATGTCCTCGTCGCAGGCCGTGTCGTCGAAGTGGTCGTACTCGCCGGTGTAGGCCGAGACCTGCTTGACGACGGCGCCGCCTCGACAACCAGCAGGGCAGAGGATCACTTCGTCGTGGAACAGCGCGTCGTCGCTGATCGTCACGACATCGGTGCCGTGCCGGATCTCGAAGCGGTCGCACAGCCGGACCAACTCGCAGATGAAGATGCCGTCGAAACGCTCCTCGGCACCAGCCCCGACGGCGACGACTTCGATGTCCTCGACATCGAGATCACGCAGCTCGCGTGTCACCCAGTGCTCGAAGCCGAGCAGGTAGGTGTGCACCAGGGTCAGCCCGGCCGCCCGCGCGTACATCAGCGTCGCGTGCGATTCGTCCTTCTGGTACGGGCTGAATGCCGCCAGCCGGATCGTTCCGTTCTCGACGTCCTCGCACGTCGGATGGCTGTCCGGGCTCTGCAGGTAGCGCTCCTGCTCGTCTGCCGTGGTCGGGTAGTCGATCACCACGGAACAGGCCTGGCGCGGCACTACCGGGACGTCGTCGAAGACCTCCAGCAGGTTCTGCCGCCGGGCAACCGCGTAGTAGCGCTCGACGAACTCGGCCGGCGGCAGCTTCTGCTTCCTCTCCTCGAGGACCGTCCGCCACAGCTGCCTGACCGCGCCGTCGATGCGCTTGCCCTGTTCCTCCGCATCGATGAGTTCGGTACGGTCCGGCATGCGGGCCATGAAGAGCGCGGAATTCAGGTGAATCACGTCCACCTTCTGATGCTCCCAGTGGAGATGCCGATCCGGGCTGCCGATCAGCAGGCCCTGGAGGTACAGCGCGCTTGCCGTTGCCGGCTCGCCGCCGTCGGTGCCCCAGAGATGCACCTGCCCGATGTCGGTGGCCGTGAATGGCATCGCTGCCAGGCAGTGCTGCCGGGCCTGCGACACGCCGTTGTAGACCACGGGAAGAGGAAACCCGCGCGTGATGCGGTCGATCAGCTGATCCAGTTGCGGCAGGTCCGCGCCTTCGAGCTCTACCGTGGTGAGGCCCGGGTCGGCATCGGGCGCTGCCTCCACATCGAGTTCGACCTGGTCCAGGGCATCGTCGCACTGGAAGGCCAGGCGCTGCCCAAGTGAGGTCACCGTGACCCGACTGGCGGCGTACAGGCACTTTGAGAAGCCGAGGCCGAAGGCGTGCTCCGTCCGAATCGTGTCTTCGTCCCAGCCGCTCTCGTTGAAGGTCAGCAGCCGCTGGAAGTCCTCGATGCCGCAGCCGTCGTCGATGACGGTCAGGCGCCTGGCCGTCGCGTCATAGCTGATGGTCACCTGCGTCGCGCCGGCGCGGCGTGCGTTCTGCAGCAGCTCCGAGACCAGCGTGAGCTTGTTGGTGAAGGCGAAGCGCCCATTGCGCAGGGCGCCGCGCTCGTTGACTCTGACTTGCACTTTCATGAATCTCTCCTTGTGCAAGCGGGTGGGCACCCAGAGGGGTGACCCCCACTCGGGGTGATGAAGGGCGTCCGGCCG
>NZ_JALHPM010000381.1:0-2537 GCF_022842525.1 Luteitalea sp. | reverse complement strand
CTTCGCCGATGGGCGTTTCGAGGGAGACGGGATCCTGCGCCACCTTGAGAATGTCGCGGACACGATCTGGCGTAATCTCCATCTCGGCGCCCAACTCCTCGGAGGTTGGCTCGCGGCCGAGATCCTGGACGAGCCGGCGGGTCAGCCGGCTGAGCCGGTTGATCGTCTCGACCATGTGCACAGGGATACGGATCGTGCGCGCCTGGTCAGCAATAGCCCGCGTGATCGCCTGCCTGATCCACCACGTCGCGTAGGTGCTGAACTTAAAGCCCTTGCGGTACTCAAACTTCTCGACGGCGCGAATCAGCCCGATGTTGCCTTCCTGGATCAGATCCAGCAGCGACATCCCCCGGCCGATGTACTTCTTAGCGACACTGACGACCAGCCGAAGGTTCGCTTCGGTGAGGGAGGCGCGGGCGCGCTCCGCCTCGAACTGAATCCAGCCGAAGTGGTCAGCCAGTGAGCGTGCATCCACCGTCAGCGCGCGCCCCACGATGGGCGTCAGCGGACGCGTCTCGCCAGCTCCACGCCGCTCAGCGACCCAGTCCAGCAAGTCGTCTGGCAGCAGCCGGCAGAGCGTGGACAGCTCAATCAGCGCCTCGCGCAACTCGTCGGCCTGTCGGTCACAGCGCGCCGCTATCGTCTGGCACCGCTCAGCGGGCAACTCATCCGTGTCGCCAAGCGTCGTCATCGCATCGCGGTAGCCGCTCCGGGTTGGCTCAAGCGTCTCGAACCACTGCGCGAAGAGCGGGAAATGCTGCTCGAAGCGCCGTTCCAGTTCGGCCATCAGCTCCAGGGCGACGGCCTCGGTCTCCGTCTCACGGATGTCCTGGGTGAGTTGCTCCAGGTAGGCGCCTTCCTCCATCCGTCGGGCGAGCCGCTTCTCGCCGCTCCATGAGAGCAGCGGGACGAGGCCGATCTCCCGGAGGTACATCCGAACGTGGTCTTCCAGACCCTCGGTGTCCTCCGGGCGGACAATGACCTCCTGAGTCGCCTCCGTCTCCGCCTGGGAGCGATTCGCCAGCGCTAGCGCCACGACCGGATCGGCCTCACTCTCTTCGAGGAGGAGGTCCGCGTCCGTTGGCGTGATCCAGCCGATGCCCGTCACGCTGTCTTCGACGGCAACGGGGCCGAGCAGCACTGGCGTATCGGTGACGACGCTATCGTCGTCGGAGGCGCTCAGCACCAGCGACTCAGCTTCGAGATCGACATCGGCGCTCAGAGTGTTCGGCCCGAGACCGTCCGGACCCAGGTGAGCCGCAATACCGTCCTCTGCAAGATCGACGGACAGGTCAAGATCCTGGAGCGGTTCAAGCGTCGCGGCGCCGGCGGCGTGCAGCGTGATCACCTGATCCGACTCATACGGCTGGAGCGTCTCTGTGGCCGGCCTCTCGCGGGAGATGCGGCTGCTGTGCTGCTTGTCAACCACCAAGGACCTCCTGCCCCCGTCGGATGCTCCAGGACGCTGAACCGATCACCCCGAGCCGCTGCTGCTCGACGATGGTCTCCTGGATGTTGGCGGCCACCCGCCGCAACATGTCGAGAGACGCTCGCGCTTCAGCGGCGCCGACGCCTGCTTCCTCCTCGTGCAGGGCCGATTGAAGTGCCTGATATTGCCTGAATAGACGATCCCGTCGCAACTCCATCCGGCGCACGTCAAGCTCTCGACGCAGATCCTCCTGCGAGATCTCGACGTTCCGTTCGTCGCACACCCGCACGCGAGCGACGGTGTCGGCGACGGCCGAACCGAGGCTCTGCTCGACTCGGGCAAGCGCCGTCTCAGCGTCAGGCCAGGCCGGGCCGTCCATAAGCTGCTGAAGAATAGCCCGATGCACGCCGCTCTCGAAGTCGTTCGGCTCCGGCCAGCCCTCGATGTTCCCGACACGCACGAGCAGCGCGATGACGAAGTCCTGGAGCTGCAGTTGTGGGTCTGTCCGCGAGACGGGCAGTTCAGGAGGCGTCTCCGGAGCCTGCGTCGGCGCGTTGGGCTGCCCGAGCGGGCCGACCTGGCCGAGTGGACGCGGCGCCGCCTGCGGCCGGTCATTGCGCGCCACCACGTGCATCGTGCGGCGGGCGAAGTCCCGAAGCAGATCGATCCCCGTCCCGATGATGCCGGCCAGCTTCTGGAGGTACTGATCACGGTCTATCGGGTCCGAAATGTCGTAGATCAGGCCAACCGCAGCCCGGGCAGCCTCGCGCCGCCCCTCGGTGACCGACAGATCGAACACGCGCGGCAAGTTCTCGAAGACGAAGTCAATGATCGGTTTGGCGGCCGACGACTCACGGACCCAGTCGTCTGGGTTCTGGCGGATGACCTCATCGGGGTCTTTCCCACCCGTCAGCGTGAACGCCTTCAGGATCGTGCGCCGCTCCACGAAGATCGTGGGGCCGCTGTCTCGCCCGCGCGAGCGTTCGGAGCCGTTGAGCAGACTAAAGTCGATGCGCGGCGCCTCATCCCGGGTGCCGTCATGCGCCACACCCGACCCGCGTAGCGCAGCGCGCAGGCCGGCCGCGTCGTTGTCGAGGCAGAGGATAAT
>NZ_JALHPM010000380.1:1922-2540 GCF_022842525.1 Luteitalea sp. | reverse complement strand
GCGGCGCCGAGCGGCAGCGCGCAGACGATCGCGCCGAACGCCACGGCGACGTGCCAGGCTGTCTCGTCCATCGGACGGGTACGACGTCGGAACCAGCGTAGCGACAGTCCGACACATGCGGCCCCACCCAGCAGGATCAGCGCGCCACCGATGTGCGTCCCCCACCCCCACCCGCCAACGGCTCCGATGGTGAAGACGACGAGTCCGGAGGTGATGAGCGCAAGAATTCCATCGAGCCAGCGGCGATCGTTCCCAACCGCGCCGAGGAACGTCGGAATCATCCGACTGCCCACGCCCATTGCCGTCAACGTGCCGAACCCGACGGCACCAAGCATTGCATGGGCGGCGAGCAGCGTCATCCGATCGAGGTGCCACCACCCCAGCGTCTCGCCGATGCGCGCGGCGCCGATGGCCATCCCGACGCCGAGCGCCGAGTGGCCCACCGTGATGAACAACCCGACCTGGCGTCCGTGCACCGAGCGACGTCGAGCTCGCAAGACGTTGGCGGACACGCAACCGACGCCACCAAAGACCAGCATCCAGCCAGCACCCTGCAGCCATCCGGTCCAGGACGCCATTCCGGACACCAGCACGACGACACCGGCCTGATGGAGCCAG
>NZ_JALHPM010000380.1:1490-1912 GCF_022842525.1 Luteitalea sp. | reverse complement strand
TGACCGCGGCGACCGCCAGCCAGCCGAGGGCGAAGGCGAAATGCGCGAGGGGCAGCGCCGGCGGTGGCGAGGAGGCAGCCCCGCCGGCCACGGGGAGCGCCCGACGTGATCGTGGCTCGGCAGTGACGGGTTCGGCAGACGGCGGAATGGTTGTTGCTATGCTCATCGTGAGAGCATGCTTGCCGCTGGCGGCGCGATCGTCTGCCAGAGATCCCCCGACAAACCGTGGGCTATTCGGTGGTCGACACGGCGCGCGGTGCTGACAATTCGTCGGCCTGCAGCCAAAAAGTCAGGGGAGCGTCCGACTTCGGAGGCAATCGGCGTTGCCGCGTGCGGTGAGCAGCCTGCCGCGATGGCGGTCATGCGACGGCGCGGATCGTGCCTCTGTACTGGGGCTCAATCTCTATCCTCCTCAAGGATCG
>NZ_JALHPM010000380.1:0-1480 GCF_022842525.1 Luteitalea sp. | reverse complement strand
GTCCTGCCACTGCGCGGGACCGTCATGTTCCCCGGAATCACCGCTCCGATCGCGGCCGGTCGTCCCGGCACGCTTCGGGCGATCGAGACCGCCCTCAAGGGCGACCGACTCGTGTTTGCCGTTGCCCAACGCGACAACACCGAAGAGCCGACGTCCGACATTCTCTTCACCACCGGCGTGATCGCCCGCATCGGGCAGATTCAGCGCGGGTTGGGCGGCGTTCAACTGCTGCTGCAGGGTGAGCAGCGCGCCACGGCATTGCAGTATCAGGAAGTCGACGGCTACCTCACCGCGGTCATTGTGCCGGCGGAAGAGATGATGCCGCTGGATCTCAAGAATGCGGCCTTCGAAGCGCTCCACAAAGAAGCGCGCGAGCGTGCCGCCGAACTGGGTGAGAAGCGCGGCCTTCCCGAGGAGGTCGTCCACCAGGTGCTCGATTCGGTGGACGACGCCGGTCGATTCTCCGATCTCGTGGCCGGCTACATCGAACTCACCGTCCCCGAAAAGCAGGGGCTGCTGGAGACGCTTTCGGTCGAAGAGCGACTGCGCCGCGTGCTGGTGCACGTGCAGCGGCAGATCGGGCTGCTCGAGGCACAAGAGGACATCAAGTCGCAGGTGCAGGAAGAGCTGGGCGATCGCCAGCGCGAGATGTTCCTGCGCGAGCAACTCAAGGCGATCCAGAAGGAGCTTGGCGACGACGATCAGGGGAAGGAGATCGCCGAACTGCGCGAGAAGCTGACCAAGCTCGACCTGCCGAAGGACGCGCGCGCCGAAGTGGAGCGCGAGATCGGTCGCCTCGAGCGCGCCGGTCGCGAAAGCATGGAAGCGCAGGTGATCCGCACCTATCTCGAGTGGATCGCCGAGTTGCCGTGGAGCAAGCGGTCGGACGATCACCTCGAACTCAACCGCGCGTCGGAAATCCTTGAAGAGGATCACTACGGCCTCAAGGACGTGAAGGATCGCGTGCTCGAGTTCCTCGCCGTGCGTCAGCTGCGTGCGCAGCAGGTGGCGGCGCAGGTCGCGACCACGGGCGAATTCCCGATCTCCAAGCTCAAGGCCGATGATCCGGACGCGCCGACGAACGGCAACGGCAACGACCGCGCGATCACCGACACCAAGGAAGCGAAGGCGCGCGTGATGGCGCGTGGTCCGATCCTGCTCTTCAACGGACCGCCGGGCGTGGGCAAGACATCCATCGCCAAGTCGATCGCGCGTGCCCTTGGGCGCGAGTACGTGCGCGTCGCCCTCGGCGGCGCGCGCGATGAAGCGGACATTCGCGGACATCGTCGCACGTATGTCGGCGCGCTGCCGGGTCGCATCATCCAAGGCATGAAGACGGCGGGCACCAAGAACCCGGTGTTCCTGCTCGATGAAGTGGACAAGCTCGGAACGTCGTATCAGGGGGATCCGTCGAGCGCACTGCTCGAAGTGCTCGACCCGGCACAGAACGATTCGTTCACCGATCACTACCTCGGCGTGC
>NZ_JALHPM010000379.1:619-2549 GCF_022842525.1 Luteitalea sp. | reverse complement strand
AGCTCTGCGCCCAGTGCCCGCGCCACTTCCCGTCCGTGAGCATCGGGAACGCGTTGAGCGCCGCCATGTAGGCGCGGATGCAGGCGTCGGTGTCAGCTTTGGGCAACGTGCTCCAGAGCCCGCCGTCATAGTGAAAGCAGGTGTTGTACTGGCGCGCGCGCGAGACGCCGCCGTAGGCGAACGCCACAGAGGGCGACCGCTCGACGTCGCCGTTGCGGCCGTCTGCGCGCAGCTCGCCAAAGTTGACCGGCTCGCCGCTGATGAAGGGCATCTTCCGAGCCACGTGCTCCTGGTCGATGAGGGCGTACTCGCCGCTCCTCTTGACCCACTCGAAGCCCCCCACCCCCATGCGCCGATCGATGTGTGCGTCGCAGTAGTCGAAGGGCGCCACCGCGAGGCGCGTGTCCTGGTCGTTCGGGCCGTCGACGGCGCCGCCGCCGAGCAGCATGTCGGGCGCGACCGCCTTCACCTTGCGGCCGAGGGCGATGAGCTCGTCGAAGCTCTCGCGCATGCCGATCTGCCCCGGCTCGTTCGCCAGCTCGCCGATGACGTGGGCGTGACCGCCGAGGCGCTGGGCGGCCTCGACGGTGAACGCCTCGCCGCGCCGGCGCACGTCGCCGCTCCACACGTCGTCGCGCCGGACCGGGTCCCAGACGCCACCGAACGGCTGGACATCGCCGAGGAAGACCGCGCGCAGGTAGAGGCCCGCGGCCCCGGTCAGCGCCACCAGGCGGTCGAGCGCCTGCCAGTAGCCGGGCATGTCGGGCGCGCACCGGAACGACCGGCCGCTGAGCGGGCTGCGGGTCCAGTAGTCGCCGTCCAGCGTCAGGATGACCCGCACGACGCTGAAGCCGCGCGCGCGCATCCCGGCGTGGAATGCCTGCACCTCCGCGTCTTCGCCGGCCAGCAGCCGCGAGAGCAGCGAGAACGCCGAGACCTCGCGGTAGTCGAACCGGCCCGCGGCGTTGGCGAACCAGCGCTTGTTGTCTTCGACGCGGAGGCGCGTGAGCGACGACGGCGGCAGCGGCTCGATGGGCGGCGTCGGCCGCGGCTCGAGACGCACCTGCCACGTCGGAAGCTCCACGGTGGCCACGACCCGGATGCCCGACTCGTCGAATACCAGCCGGCCGCCCGGCGCCGCGACGTCGCCCGACCGCCAGATCGGTACGCCCGCGGCGTCGTAGATGCACAGGAAGCCGTCGCCCTGCATCTCGACGTACCCGGCCGACCGACCGTGGGTCTCGCTTGCCCACCGCGGCCCCTGCCGGTCGTAGAGCACGAGGTTGCCGTCGCCCTGGTAGGCAAGCGTCATCCCGTTGGCTTTCAGTTCCTGTCCCGGCGAGAGGCGCTGTCCTGGCTGCATCATCTGGTCCTCGAATACTTCCGGGCGACAAACGAAAAGGCGGTCCAACGCGCACAGAGCCCCCGCCCCTGCGTCGTCAGACCGCCTCTCGTCTGTCGCCCCTTGTCGTGCGGACGCGGTGAGGCTCACCGCTCGTCGCCGGGTTCATGAGGCCCAGCCCAGTCCGCACGTCCACTCGTTGGTTACGTCGTCTGCATCACTCCACGGCGAGCGTCACGCGCGCGGTCGCGGTGCACGCTCGGACCACCAGCCACCGGCGCCGTCCCCGATGGAACGGCAACCGCAGCGGCATGCGAAACTCGATGACTTCCTCGGCCGTGCCGGACGCGATCTCGCGGATCTCGCCCGGCGTGGCGGGCCGGCCATCCTCCTCCACCCGTCGACTCACGCACGGACCACCTCAGCGTCACGCGGACGCGATGGACCGGTATCCACTACTTTGTTAAGATTCGCCCTATGCCGCGCGGAATCGCCTTGGCGCCTGGCGACCGATTCGGGCGTCTTGTGTTGATCCGACACAGCCCCGAACGCCGTTACGGAGAGACGTGGTGGGAGTGCCGATGCGAC
>NZ_JALHPM010000379.1:0-609 GCF_022842525.1 Luteitalea sp. | reverse complement strand
CGTAGCCCGGCAGCTCTACCTGAAGCGCGGAAACACTCGATCCTGTGGTTGCATTCGAGCAGCAATGATTGGCAACCGCAGCCGCACCCACGGGCTCACTGAATCCGCTGAATACAACATCTGGCACGGCATGCGGGGCCGATGCAGCCAGCCAGACAACAAGAGCTACGCTCGCTACGGCGGCCGCGGCATTCGCGTGTGCGACCGATGGCAGCAGTCGTTCGAGGCGTTCCTTGCGGACGTTGGACCGCGCCCATCTCCGGCGCACTCCATCGACCGTATCGACAGCAATGGCCACTACGAGCCCGGTAACGTGCGATGGGCGACGCCGCTGGTGCAAGGGCAGAACACTCGTCGAGTCCGACACCTCTCGACCGACCGTGGTGACAGCACGATCCCGCAGGTCGCCCAGGCCAATGGCCTCAACAGGACGATCGTCTACAAGCGATTGCGTCGTGGATGGGACCTTCATCGCGCACTCACCGAACCTTCGCGGTCCTCTCGAAGTCTGAAGAACACGTGACCGCCTAGAGTGACGGTCGGCGTTCGCCCAACCGCCCACACGGGCGTTCTTCCGCCAAGCATGGCCGCCGGCGCGTAGTAGTGGTC
>NZ_JALHPM010000378.1:0-2560 GCF_022842525.1 Luteitalea sp. | reverse complement strand
CGCGTCGAGGAACGAACGAGTCCACACGTCCGTGGCCGCGCCGGACTTCGCGTACCGTCGAGCGGTCACGCGAAAGGCCGACGCCCCGGAAGACAGACCGCCTCGCGGGAGATCGCTCACCAGCAGCACCCACGAACTGTCCCGAAGCCCCACAAGGCCGAGCACCCGCTGGCCATCCGCCGGTCGCACGCCGACGGCGCTCACGCGCGCGCCTGCGGAGTCATACACCAGGAGGCGGCCTCTGAGCGTGATGACGCCGATGGTGCCCGGTCCGGCGCCGATGGCAACCGTCGGGGCGCCGCCTGGCTCAGGCGTGCCCCATGGCTCGAGTGACAGCAGACCCGAATCATGAGCGACGCGCCACAGGTTGCCCGACTTCGACTCCGCCCCGACGACCACGTCACCGACCGAGGCAAAGCCGACGAAGGAATACGGACGATCCGCATCGCCATCCAGGATGATGGCATCCGAGCGCGCCGGTGTGCTCGCGCCACGATCGGCGCGAGTCACCTCGCGGTCCTGAGGTGCGCAACCGTAGAGCACGGCTGCGCACACCAGGATGGTCGCATACGAGCGTCGCACGCGCTACTTCACCACGGACGAGAGGGCACCGACCGCCGCGCCGACCGGCACGCAGGCCGCTGAATCGATGCCGTATGTGACGGTGCAGCCGAACTCCATGAAGTTGCGAACGAACCAACCGTAGTCCTGCGCGCCCACGGCGCAATCACGGAAGGACTGCGCCGCCCTGTCGATGCAGTTGAAGATGGCGTCCGTGGCCGTCTGCTGCGCGACGGCCTGGCGAGGGGTGAGGGCCACGAACAGTCCGAGCGCGGCCACGAGGGTGAGGAGGAACCGACGAAGGTTCTTCTGCATGGTCATGATCTCCGCTGAAGGGTGAGTGCTGCGGAGGCCAACCTAGGAATGCGGTTCGCGACGGACAATACAGTGCGCCCCGTGTAGGACTGTCGTTCTTCCCCGCGTATCACGGTAGGTCGCGTTTGGCGAATGCAGTCACCGAAGTAGGTGAAGATCGCTCACCAAACAGCACCCTGTCAGCCGCATTGACGCCGCCACGATCATCCGTAGAATCAAGCTGTTGAGCGTCACCGCACCGTCACCGAACTCTCTCGCCCGCCCCGGTCCTGCGCATGAACCCACTCCCCCGCATCGCCTCGGCCGTCTTGACCCTGTTCGTGTTGGCGTCCTGTCAGCGCGTCACGACCGAGCCGTCCGCGATCACCAAGATCACGTCCACGACCTCATTCGGGATGTGCGTCGGGTACTGTAAGACGACGTTGGAGATCACCGAGACGGAAGCCGTACTCATCCGCGAGGCATACGGGCGCGGCGCGGGGGCTGACCTTCCACTCCAACGCCTCACGACGCCGCTCTCCGCGCAGGAATGGCAGGACATCGCGGCGGCAGCGACCGCCGCGGCGGCGGCGTTCGACACGTTGCCCGAACGGATCGGCTGCCCGGATTGCGCGGACGGTGGCGCGGAGTCGCTGACATTGCTCGGGCCCGGTCGGGACAAGTCGGTGACCTTCGACTTCGGTGCGTCGATCGCGGGCGTGCAGCCGCTGCTCGAGCAGGTGCGGGCACTCAGACTGCGACTAACGCCGAGCGAGGATCGCTAGAGCGAGCCGGGATCGCCCTAACGGGCCCCGCACGACTTGGCCTGCCAGCCGCCACCAGGCTGACGCTCCCGCGCCTCCGGACGCAGCTCGCTTCGCGCGTCTTCGGTCAACAGGACACACGGGTCGAACCAGTGGATGGTTCGAGCCGCCGCCTTGATCGGCGGAAGCGCTCCGGCGAACTCGGGATTCTCCGGGCAGCGATAGTGCCAGAGCGCAGCGACGGCAGGCGGCTCCTCGAAGCACAGGATCTCTTTCACACCGCCGTTGCAGTTCGTCGCCACGACGAGCACTGCGCCGGGAATCGAGGCTGGTGGCTCGGGCACCTCGATGACGAGATCGTGATGAAACTCACCCTGCTGCCAATGCTCGAGCATGCGGTGACGTCCGCATACACGATCGACGCGCTCAAGCAGTGCGCCGAGTCCGAGATGGTTGGCGAGCGTCGCGACGGTCTCCATGGTTCTCCCTACGGTCGGGCGACCCGTTTGGTGTCCGCCAGCGACGTCGAGATCATCACGCGAGTGAACGGGGTGGTCTCAATCCCTTCGGGATTGCGCTGCTCATCGCGAGGCCGACGCCTCGGGCCGCGCGTCCCGAGGAAGACCACCACCGCGCGGGGGAGGCGCAGTTCGGCCGCCCGGATGTGGGCCTCGACCGCGGCAAGCGGGGCCTCCGCCGTGATGAACAGCATCGTACCGTCCCCGTCGATCGCGTCGTCGAAGAACATCGTGCCCCAGTTCGGGTTCGGCTCGAGCTCATGGAAGTGTTCAAGTCGCAGTAGCGCCAGGAGCTCCACGGGTTCGTCGCCGACCGTCGGATACCCACCGTCAGGCGCCAAGGCGCGAAGTCGATATTGGATGGAGCGCTCCCAACCGCCGCCCGTCATGAACTGGCTGTCCGCCTGCGCCTCAAGTACCTCG
>NZ_JALHPM010000377.1:0-2586 GCF_022842525.1 Luteitalea sp. | reverse complement strand
CCGAAGCGTGCAACGCCGCGCCGCTCTTGGAGTGCGCAGGTGCGATCACCCACGAGTTCGACGCTTTCGTCATGCGTGGCGCGCCACCGCTGATCGTCGCGACGGCACTCGGCACGGTGGGCGGTGACCAAGCCTGCACGGCGGCCGCCAAACGCGAAGCATCGCCACCGAGGCGATCGAAGACCTCACGATAGTCCGCCCCCTGATCCATGAGCGTGAGCGCGAACCAGCTCTGGTAGAACCCCACGACCGTCACATCCTCCACCGTCCACGGCGCTGGCGCGAACCCGAGCAGCGTGAACTCGGGCGGCAGCGGCCTCGCCTGCGCGACCCAAGCGTTCACGCCGGCGACGTACTCTTCCAGTTCACGCCGCACCACCGCGTCGAGCGACACCACGTCGCGGCGTGTCTGCCGGTCGAACCCGAGCCGTCGCTGCGCAGCGTCCAGCTCCTTGGCGATCGGCCCGAACAACTCCGAGAGCTGTCCGCGCGCCATGCGCCGGGTGAGCTCCATCTGGAAGAGTCGCTCCGACGCGTGCAGCCAACCGAGCGCGAATCGCGCATCGGCATTCGTCTTGGCGTACACCTGCGGCACGCCGCGCGCGTCGAACAGGATCTCGACCGCCGAGCCGAGTCCGGCGAGGGTGATGCTTCCGCTCTCCTGCGCTACCGACCGGGCGAGGTAGGATCGCCCGCCGTACCATAGGGCAAGTGCCAGCACGAAGAGGACGAGCAGCAGGCCCGTCAGCAAGCGGGAGAATCGGCGCATGATTGGAAGATACGCATCCTCCCCAGCGAAGCACGAGCGTCGTACGTTCTAGCCTTGTCCCTGCTCTTCCCACCCCAGTGCGTGGAGATCCATCGTGATCCACCAGCGTCTCCGGACCCTTGCTGCTGCGCTCCTCGTGAGCGCGCTCGCGGCGATCGCGGTCCAAGCCCAGATCCCCGTTGCGACCGAGTTCGAATCACTCCACTTCCGGTCCATCGGGCCGGCGACGATGTCGGGCCGCGTCGCCGACCTCGCAGTCTATGAGGCGAATCCCGCCGTCTTCTACGTGGGCACTGCACACGGTGGCGTTTGGAAGACGACGTCCAACGGTGCGACCTGGACTCCGCTCCTCCAGCACGAGGGGCTCATGTCGATCGGCGACGTGACCATCTCGCAAACCAACCCGGACCTGCTCTGGGTCGGCACCGGTGAGTCGAACAACCGGCAGTCGATCGGCTGGGGCGAAGGCGTCTACAAGTCGACCGACGGCGGCAAGACGTTCACGCACATGGGACTGCGCGCCTCGAAGCACATCAACGAGATCATCATCGATCCGACGAACAACGACATCGTGTACGTCGCCGCAGCGGGCCCACTCTGGGGCTCCGGCGGCGAGCGTGGCGTCTACAAGACCACCGACGGCGGCAAGACCTGGCACCTCATCCTCAAGGGCGACGATGACACCGGCGCGAACGACGTCGTCATGTCGGCCGCGAACCCGAAGGTCCTGTTCGCCTCCATGTACCAGCGTCGCCGCACCACCTGCTGCATGAACGGCGGTGGTCCCGGTTCGGCGCTCTACAAGTCCGTCGACGGCGGCGAGAACTGGACCAAGGTCGGCGGTGGCTACCCCACCGGTGACCTCGGCCGCATCGCCGTCGATATCGCGCCCTCCGATCCGTCCATCGTGTACTCGCTGGTCGAGGCCCCGAGCGCGGTGCCGCTCGACTCGGGCAAGACGGGACTCTGGCGCTCCAACGACGCCGGCGCGACCTGGCGCAAGGTGAGCAACACCAACCCGCGCCCGATGTACTTCTCCAAGCTCCGCATCGACCCGTCCAACGCCGAGACCGTGTACTACGGCGGCGTCGGTCTGCAGATGAGCATCGATGGCGGCAAGTCGGTCGAGACCGACGCGGCGATGGTGACGCACGACGACGTGCACGCCATTTGGGTGAATCCGCGCAATCCGCAGCATGTGCTCATCGGCAACGACGGTGGTCTCGCGGTCTCGTACGATCAGGCGAAGAGCTGGACGTTCGTCCCAAATCTGCCGGTCGGGTTGTTCTACCACGTGAGCTACGACATGGAGCGGCCGTTCAACATTTGCGGCGGCATGCAGGACAACTACAACTGGTGCGGACCCAGCGCCTCGCGCCACGGCGCCGGCATCTACAACTACGACTGGTTCCAGATCCTGGGCGGCGACGGCTTCGTCGCGCTGCCCGACCATCGCGATTCGCGCATCGTGTACACCGAATCGCAGGACGGCAACCTGATCCGTCGCAACACGGTGACCGGCGAGTCGCGCTCCATCCGCCCCACGCCGCTCAACGTCACGCCGGCGCCGGCCGCGGGTGAAGCGTTCCGCTTCCATTGGGATACGCCGCTCATCCGCTCGCCGCACAATCCGGGTGTGCTCTACGTGGGCGCGAACCGCGTGTTCCGCACCGACAACCGCGGCGACTCGTGGGCGATGATCAGCCCCGACCTTACGCGCAATCAGAGCCGCAACGACCTCATCACGATGGGCGTCAAGAACAGCGACATCAAACTCGCGCGCAACGACGGCATCTCGGCCTGGCCGGCGATCGTCG
>NZ_JALHPM010000376.1:0-2635 GCF_022842525.1 Luteitalea sp. | reverse complement strand
GGTACCTAGGGCTGTTGAGCGTCGTTGCGGGCGCCGTACATCTCCACATCTCGCGAGATATTATGGCGGGGAGAATCAGGGACGGAGTGTTCACAAGGTAGCTCATGAAGGCGGCGATGACGAACCTCACGATCAACTTCGCTCCCATCTCCGTCACCGGCGCGACCAAGGTTCTCGCCGGGAGGCAGGCGTATGATCGTGATCGTCTGCGCGATCTGCGACGGGCATTCTCTGCAACCCACGTGCTGACGCGGCGCCGTGAGGGCGATGTCATCGTCGACATTCCCGTGGTGGACGGTCACAAGCCTCTCGGAATCCTCACCGAGGAACTCGACCTGTCGCAGGAGCGCTGGCTCTGGCCGGCGCTATTCGAGGCGGCCCTGATCAGGGCCTTCGCCGGAGTCCGCGAGCTTTTGCCGGGCCAAGGCGTTACCATCATCGGATCGCCTGCCCGCGGCCTCCTCATCCATGACCGTCTGCCGCCCTCGATCGAGCGCCGCCCTGTGCTGCGCTTCGACACCCGGTCCATCTACAACGGCGGCAGGCGCACTGTCGGGATCGTGTGTGAGCCGGGTTTGAAGAACCTGATCCGGGCGAGCTGTGCCGACCTGATCGGCTTCGGCATTTCTATCGATGGCCACTATGTCCAGACCGAGGAGCCCGCCTCCGATCCACGCATTCTTCCGCGGCGTGCCCTGGCTGGCCGAGTTTCGAGCATCGACGGCACGACCCTCGTGCTCGACGATCACGTCCAAGGGTTGGGGACCATTGCAGCGGATCGCGCTTTTCTGGAGCCGCGCGCCGAGATCGTCGACGACTACGTCCGGCGCTTTCTCGGCACCGAGGCGTCGCGCGTGCTCGCTGACGCTGCGCGCGCGGCGGCGCACCTCAACTCCGGCCCGGGCCGAAAGGAGAAGATCGACGAGGCTCTCGGTTATCTGCGCGACAAGGCCGAGTTGCGCGCCGTCCCCGGCGCCCGGTTCGTCATCGACCGGATGCTCACGTCCGACCGTGCAGGATTTCCCATTCAGGAAACCATCGAGAAGCCGGTGCTCGTCTTCGACCCGAGCGGAACGCGCAAGGACGACTGGAGCGAGCGCGGTCTGAAGAAACACGGCCCCTACGATCAACGTGTGTTCAGCCCGAAACAGCTCAGGATCGCGGTCATCTGCCAGTCCCGCCACGAGGGCCGGGTCGACGCTTTCCTCGCCAAGTTCCTGGAAGGCATGCCCGATGCGGTCTCCGGCAGAAACTCCACTGCGCGCTACGGCGACGGTTTCATCAGACGGTTCGCGCTGCAAAAGCCCGAAGTGACCTTCTTCACGGCCCCGAGCGCCAGTGCCACTGACTATGTCCAGGCCAGCCGTCGTGCCCTGACCGCTGCCTCCGATAGCGGCTACAAGTGGGATCTCGCCCTAGTCCAGGTCGAAGAGGAGTTCAAAGGCTACGACGACGGATCGAACCCTTACTTCGCGACCAAATCCGTCCTACTTAAGCGCGACGTCCCGGTGCAGAGCGTCCGTTTGGAGACCATGGCGCAGGAGGACGCCCAGCTCGTGTTCTCCCTCAACCACATGAGCCTTGCGACCTATGCCAAGCTCGGTGGCATACCGTGGCTCCTCGCCTCACAGCAGACCGTCGCCCACGAGCTGGTGATCGGCCTCGGCTCCCACACCGCCGCCAGCAGCCGTATCGGCGCCCACAAGCGGTACGTCGGCATCACCACGGTTTTCTCCAGCGACGGCAGCTATCTGCTGAGCGACCGCACGGCCGTCGTGCCGTTCGAGGACTACGCATCGGCCCTCTACGAAACTCTCAAGCGCTCGATCATGACCGTACGCAGGCAGGACAACTGGCGCAGCACCGACAAGGTGCGCCTCGTGTTTCATGTTTTCAAGCCGCTGAAGGACGCCGAGGCCGAAGCCATCGAAACTACGGTTCGCGACCTCGCGCTCGACAACGTCACCTTCGCGTTTCTGCATATCGCGCGGAGTCATCCGTTCCTGATCTTCGACCACGCCCAGTCCGGCATTGGATTTTCGGAGCCCAAGAAGGGTGTTCTCGGCCCGGCTCGCGGCTTGCACGTCAAGCTCGGGGACTACGAGTCGCTCGTGGTGTTCTCTGGTGCGTCGGAGCTCAAGCTCGCTGACCACGGGATGCCCCGTCCCTGCCTGCTGAAGCTGCACCGCCTGTCGACCTTTACGGACATGACCTATCTGGCACGACAGGCCTTCCAGTTCTCGGGTCACTCCTGGCGCATGCTCGCGCCCGAGCCCTATCCCATCACCATCCGCTATTCTGACCTGATCGCTGAGAGGCTCACCGGCCTCAGCGCAGTCGAGGGCTGGGATTCCGAGGCTGTGCACTTCGGCCTCATCGGGCGCACCCTTTGGTTCCTGTGATGGTCAACCTGCTCGACATCCGCACCACACTCGAAACCCAGGTCGCCGCCGCTGGGAACCTACCCTGCCACGTCGCGGCCTTCTGCACCTGGATTCTCGGCGATAACGAAGGACTTCACCGGCACGTTCTCGACGCCGTCTCGACCGCGGCACCCGGCCGCCGTCCCGACCACGTGGCCGCACTCGGCTATGGAGCAGCGGCGGGCATCCTAACCGACGATCAACGCGACCTG
>NZ_JALHPM010000375.1:0-2639 GCF_022842525.1 Luteitalea sp. | reverse complement strand
CCTTGATCGTGACGACGCCCGCCTCGAGCACGTCCTGCGCCGCTCGGCCCAGCGCTGCGGCGTCGAGACCGGCGGCCCGGCGCCCGATCCGGAGCAGCGTCGGCAGGCGGTCGGCGTTGGAGAACCGGCGGCGGGTCAGCACCGGGCGCAGCAGCAGCTCGATCACTGGGTGCTCGATGCCGGCCTCGGTCAGGGCGGCGAGCAGGTCGTCGGCGTCGGGCGTTCCCGAGACTGCCCTGTCCCGATCCTCGATCGAACTTCCTTCACCCCGAGCGCGTCTCGCGCTTGGGGAGGGGGAGTGATCTTTGATCTTTGATCTTTCTTCTGTGTCCCTAGTACGTGACACGTGTGTCACCTGGGACGTGACAGGGGTGTCACCTCCCGTGTGACACGTCCCGGCTTCGGCGGACGTGTCACCTCCCACGTGACACGTCTCCGCAACGACGTCCTCGGGCTCGTCGATCAGCAGGCGATAGTGGCACCGCGCCGAGCCGGCTTCCTCCTGGCCGCGCTTCTCGACATAGCGCCAGTCGACGAGCTCCTTGACGGCACGCACCACCGAGCCGCGGGCATAGCCCAGCGCCTCGGCGAATTTGGTCTGGCTCATCTCGCACCAGCCCTGCCGCGTGTTGACGCGGCCGAGCATGGCCATCAGCCGGAAATGGATGAGCGTCAGGCGCAGGTCGAGGGCGGCACGCGGCGCCGTGATGGCGTACCGCGCGTTGTCCCAGTCCTCGATGCGCTCGACTCGGCGCGCCCTGGTGGGCTCGGTTGCCACGTTCTTCCCCCGTCTCTCACGTTGCGCCTTCGGATGCCGACACAGCATCCGGCGCGTCTTTCCCCTTGCGCCTCCGGGTGCCGACTGAGCACCCGGCGCGTCCCCTCGCGCCTCCGGATGCCCACACGCATCCGGCGCGCACCCGTCCCGGACCGTCCGGAGACCTCCCCGGACCGTCGAATTCGGACCGTCCGCGCCGTCTTCCCCCGGCGCCTCTGCATCCACGCGCCGGGTGCCTAGTCGGCACCTGAAGGCGCCACGAACTAAGCCGCGCGACGCGCCGGACGGTCCGGCGCCTCCGGAAATTCGCGAGTCTCTGCAACTCGTGGGGCCACCTCGCCGGGCGGCGGACGGTGCCCGCTGCGGTCGGACCGGCGTCGGACCGGCTTGACGGCGGCGCCGTCGAGGTCGCGCAGGGGGCCGCGCCGGGCGGCGGGCTTCTCGCCGATCCAGAACAGATGCGGGCGGTCGTCCTTGCGGCCGAGCTGCTTCATGCGGTGCCGGATCGTGGCGAAGGCGTTGTCCTGCAGGATGCGGTAGCGCGAGTAGCGCACGCCCGGCACGCACTCCATGGCGCCGAGCAGCACCTGCTTGAGCACCGGCTCGATGTTGTGGTCCCGGCAGATGTCGGCCGCCACGATCATCACGTCGTGGGGCAGCCAGTAGCCTGGGCGCGGATCGGCCTCGCGGATGGTCTGCACGACGAAACCGGCCAGCACCTCGGGCCGCATCACGCGCGGCATCTCGGCCTTCAGCGCCGCGATCTCGCGCAGCGCCGGGATGCGGTGCGCCGGCAGCGTGTCGTCGTCATCGTCGTCGGGCGGCGCCGGGAGCTCGGGGCGCAACGTCTCGGCCGGCGCCGTCTCGGTCGGCTTGGGTGCGGCCTTGCGCGACACGGCGGTGAACAGGATGTCGGGCGAGACCAGGCGCGGGCGGGCGTTGGTGGCGGCGATGATCGAGGCCGGCGCCCGGGACAGCAGGAAGTCGCGCAGGTCGTCGTCGGCGTTGTCGATGACGAAGCGCAGCAGCTCTTCGGCCGTGCCGATCACCGGCATGGCAGGGATGGGCTTGGCCGCCGGGCCAGCCGGAGGCGTTCGCTGCCGCCGGCGCGGCAACAGGTTTGCGAGCATGGGACCCTCGTTACGTTGACGCGTGCAACCAGCCCCGGGAAAAGCCGCAGGAACGCGAGACCGGCCTGCGGCAAGTCTGGGGAGGAATGGACAGAACGCGGGACGCGACGAGACACGAGGCGACGAGACTGGCGCGACAAGACTGGGCACCGGCGCCTGCCGTGCGGGGCAGACAGCGACCGGCGCGGACGCGACGCAGGGCTGACGGAACGCGACGAAGACGCGAAGCGGCGCAACTCGGCTAGGCTGGCGCTGTCAACACCCAACCCGGAGCACGCGCATGTACTGGTTCACGACCAGACGCGGCACTTTCCACCTCCGTCAGCGACGCGACGGATGGTGGGTGATCTTCTTCGAGGATGAGGCCCTGGAACCTCATCCGACGGCCGCCGCTGCCGCCGAGGCGGTGGCGACGGGGCGATCGGTTTGGCCCTCGTTCGGCGACCCGTCGCGGCTCGGCATTCCCGAGGACGTCTCGGCCTGGAACCGCCGCAGGTAGCGCGACAGCGCATCGGTCAGCGACGCGGCCACGATCGAGGCGGCCGGCAGCGGCAGCCGGAAGCGGTGCACGGCGCCGTCGGCGCTCTGCAGCGCCAGCGTCAGGAACGGCGGGTCGCCATGGACGAAGCTGTTCGAATGCCAGATGGCGTCGATCATGCCGGCGCCGCGCATTCGCGCCACCCACTTCGGGTCATCAGCGAGGGCCGCGAGGTTGCCCTGGTAGAGATCCC
>NZ_JALHPM010000374.1:0-2640 GCF_022842525.1 Luteitalea sp. | reverse complement strand
CGTCAAAGACAAGTTGCAAGATCGAAGGGCCGCGCGATGACGTACTACCCGATCACTCGGTGCTCGGCCTGCGGCGTCGAGTCGAAGAACCAGCGGCCCGGAGACGGGTGCCACGCTTGCCTGCGCGGGGTGATGCGGTGAGCGAGTCGAGGCCAGAAAAGAAGGACTGGATTACCTGCGAGGAGTTGCTTGCCGCGTCCGACTATCAGGCCACGCGAGACACACTTCGCGCCATGCTGAGTTGTTGCGAGTCGTGGGAGCCTGACACTTGCATCATGGGAAACGTGCGCAGCAAAGACGCCGCCAAAGCCCTCCGCGCCGTCCTGCTCGCGGCCGTGAGGCCGAGCGACGATCCGTGGCTCCCCTTCGACACCGCACCGCAGGACGGCACGCGCATCTTGACGCTGCACAACGAAGTCGCGGTCACTTCGTACCGCGTTCAGCGTGACGACTGCGAGATGTGGGTGTTTGGGCGGACCATGGTTGCCGTGGACGTGAATCCCAAGCACCGGCCATCGCACTGGATGCCGCACCCGCCGCTGCGCGCGGCAGGGGGTGAGGGATGAGCGACGTTCGCATATTGGCGCTCGTTAAGACGTGTCGCGAGTGCCCGCACAGGACTTACTCCTCCGGAGGTCGCTACGAATGCCGGGAGATTCGTAGGCCTCTGGACGAGCAAGAGGCACGCGGCATCCCGTGGTTCTGCCCTCTGCCCCGGTATCCCGAAGCGCCGCCGCCTCGCGCGGCAGGGGGTGAGGGATGAGACGGCACCCAAGGCGCGACTATTTCCGAAGGCCTCAGCAGTGGCGAAACCGGGTCACTTGCAGAGTGTTCGCGGCCGGGTATCGATGGGCACATCCGCGTCGCTACGGATGGCGCAGGGACGTGATCTACGCGGCGAGCCAGAACGGGATCATGGCCGCGTGGCTGCTATTGCGGAGGGCTGAAGGATGAAGGTCACACTCGACGAGCAGATCAAGTGCGTGAAGCGCGAGATCGCGATGCGGGAGAGGGTCTATCCGCAGTGGGTGCGCGCGGGACGCATGCACCAGGACGAAGCCGACACCGAGCTTCGACGCATGCGCGCCGTGCTGGCGACCCTCAAGAGCCTGCCCCCCTCCGAAGCAGCGCAACGCGCGCTGTTCGATGGCCCCGGCATCCAGAAGGCAGTGCCGTGAACCAGCTCGACCTCTTCGCCCCAGCCCCGGTCGCCACGAAACGGCCGAGCCACTTAGACACGGCCCGCGCCATCATGGGCGCGCGTTTCGACAGCTTCGTGTGGTGGTGCCGAAACGGGAACCGCAGCATGTGCGCGGCCGTCCTGTGGCGCACCGGGAAGCTGTCGCCCACGATCGCGGCCGAAACGGTCGACGAGCTGGCCGGGAGCAACCCGTGATCGATCGCGTGCCCCCCGACAAGCTGCGCGAGCTGTTCGGCGTTCGGTCGAAGGCGAAGCTCACCAGCATGCTCCGGAACATCGGGCTCCCCGCTCTCCCCGACGCCCTCGGCTGGCCGATCGTGCTCCCGGCCGACCTGGAGCGTGCCCTATCCTCGCAGCACTCCACCCAGGCGCCCAGGCGCAGAAAGCGGCCGAACCTCGACACCGCTACCATGTAGCGATGGGACGCCGCCGCATTCATCGTCGAGACCTCCCCGAGCGCATGTACTGCGACCGGGGCGTTTACTACCTGTGGCCGAAGGGCAGGCCGAAGCACTGGTTCCGCGACGCCGATGGGCGTCCGCTGTCCCTCGCCGCCGCCCTGGCCGAGTACGGCAAGCTCGTGGACCGGCCGGCAGTCGTGGTCACCATTG
The DNA here is from genome assembly GCF_022842525.1 of Luteitalea sp. Lineage (NCBI taxonomy): Bacteria > Pseudomonadati > Acidobacteriota > Vicinamibacteria > Vicinamibacterales > Vicinamibacteraceae > Luteitalea > Luteitalea sp. The sequence continues at coordinate 828 of NZ_JALHPM010000374.1, read as the reverse complement.
CCGATCTGATCGACGAGTTCGAGCGATCGCAGGCCTTCGCGAAGCTCGCGGAGCGCACCCAGGTCGATCGCCGCCGTCACCACGCCGAGCTGCGTCGCGTGTTCGGGCACTACGAGCCGCACGAGTTGGGGCAGGCCGACGTTCTGGAGTGGAAGCGTGCTCGCGCCCCGCAGGCACCACGACAGTGGAATCAGGCCCTGTCGGCCCTGAAGGTGCTCCTCGGGTACGCGGCCGATCCCCTCGGGATCATCACGGAGAACCCGTGCCGCGAGGTCAAGCGCATGCCGGAGGTCCGCCGCACTCGCGCGCCGTCGCTGGCCGAGCTGGAGGCCTTCTGCGCTCTCGGGAATCAACAGGTCCGCCTCTACGTCGCCCTGAAGCTCCTGACGAGCCTGCGCATGTCCGACATCCTCCGGCTCACCCGGGCGATGATCCTGGACGACTGTCTGAGGGTGCCGATCGGCAAGGGGGGCGGTCGTCACACCCGGCTGCTGTTCGTCGACCCCGAGTCGGGCGAGTCCACCGGGCTGCGCGAGCTGCTCGACCAGATTCTCGCCCTCCGGCGTCCCGTGGGGTCGCTGGCGTTGTTCTGCAACCGCAAGGGGCAGGCGTACACCCGCGACGGATGGGAGTCGAACTGGCAGTACCAGATGCGGAAGTTCGTCGCCGCAGGCGGTGAGCGGTATCACGAGCACGACATCCGTGCTCGGGCAGGCATCCTGGCCGAACGTCAGGCCGGCCGCGAGGCAGCGCGACAGCTCCTCGGGCACGTCGAGCAGCGCACGACCGCCATCTACACCGACCGCGACGACCGGATCGTCGTCCCGA
>NZ_JALHPM010000373.1:0-2644 GCF_022842525.1 Luteitalea sp. | reverse complement strand
GACTGCGCTAGCGGCCACGGCGACCCATCGAAGCGCGCGCGACTGCTGGTGACTGATGTCTATTTCCACGTCGGAGGGCGGCCGCACTGCCATGAGGCCATCATGCCGTGCCGTCACGCGGGCGACGGGTCTTCGGGAACTTTCGGGCGTGCCGTCGATCGCTACGCCAGATCCGACGCGACGTTGACGACCGGGGCGTGCAGGTCCTGACGGACGCCGGTTTGCAGCGCTTTGCGCATCAGGTCCGGCTGGTGTTGGTGGGGCGTTGTCGAGTCGATGAATCGCTGGACGACCTCCACGAAACGGTTCGGGTGATCTCCGTGCGGCATGTGCCCGGACTTCTCGAATATCTCGAGGCGTGAGCCGGGGATCTGCTCGTGCGCCAACCGGGCATGGCTCACCGGGATGATCAGGTCGTCCTCGCCCCAGATGATCTGCACCGGGAGGTCGTGCATCAGGTAGGTCCGGTCCAGCATCGTGACGAACTGTCCGCGGGTGTCGACGACTGCGCGCAGGGTGCGGGCGAATGCGTCCACGGCGCCGGGCTTACACAACCCGTCGACCAGTCGCGGCAGGCTGGCCACATCGCGGGTGAATCGGGCGGAGCCCTTGACGCTTCCGACGACGCGGCTGACGAGTCCGAGGGCGGAAAGGGCGCCCGGCAGTTTGAGCGCGCACAGCGCCTCGGCGCCCATCGGCATGGCCGCCACTCGCAGTGCCACGCTCACGTCTTTGGTCACGCCGCCCGCGCTCACCAGCACCATGCGCTCCACGAAGTGCGGATATTGATAAGCGAACTGGGCTGCCAGGCCGCCACCTAGAGAATGCCCGACGAGCGTGACCCGGTCGATTTCCAGGGTGGTCAGCAGGTCGCGCAGCCCGCTAGCGAAGGCCGCCAGTGAGTAGTCGGCGCGCGGCTTGTCCGACTCGCCGTGGCCCAGCATGTCCGGGGCGATGACGGTGAATCGTTGAGCGAGCTTGGCGTGCACCGGTTCCCACGTGGTGGAGCTGTCGCCCACGCCGTGCAGCAGCACGACGACCGGGCCGGACCCGGCGATACGGAAGGCGCGGCGATGACCGTGGATGGTGCGGAACTGCAGCGCCGGCGCGGCGACATCCCGTACCGGCCGTAGATGGCGGCGTGAACGGTTCGTCATGGTCTCGTCCCCTCTGGTGTGCGTTTCTACCGCTGAAGCGGGGTATTGCGGAGCAGCTTGCTGGGGAGGCCTTGGAGGATTCTTGAAGTGCGGGGCGGGAGCAGCCTTACCTCGCCGAGCCTGTAAATCCGCAGGCCTCCACTCGCACTTTCCCTGCAAAATTGCAGGCTCGACGACGAGCCCAGGGGTGACCGGCCGGCGGGAGGAGACCTATCTCACCGAGCCTGTAAATCCGCAGGCCTCCACCCGCACTTTCCCGGAAAAATTGCAGGCTGAAGAAGGGTCGCCTATGAGGGTGAGAACCTGGTCGCTGCCCGCGACTTATACGGAACCCGTCCGAAGACAGTGTGGCTGAAAGCTTATCCCCGCAGCGACATGCGTAAGCCATACTTCGTGGATCCGCTCAATGCGGATTCCCAAAGCTTGGCGGCGCGAGACTCAGGTTTCAGAGTGCGATCATCGCGCGCCAAACTGCTTCCAGTCGCGCGGCCAGGTTGTCTTGGCGGCGGCCACCTCTGATTTGTCAGTCGTCGCAGCAGCCGCAATCCTGTTCTGCTGCAGTGGATCTAGCGTCGGCCGGTGCTGAGCAGCACGCGTCGCCCTGCCACGCGTTAACGCCCTCTTTGACGGCGATACCGGCGATCATCAAGCCGGCGATCGGATCGGCCCATGCCCAACCGAAAACACTGTTGAGGATCAGGCCGATGAGCAGCACCGCGGACAGATAGGTACACAGCAGCGTTTGCTTTGAGTCGGCCACGGCTGAGAGTGAACCGAGCTCGCGGCCGGCTCGACGCTGCGCGTAGGACAGCACCGGCATGACCGCCAGGCTCACCGCGGCGAGGATGATTCCTGGCGTGGACGGCTGTGCTTCGCCTTGGCCGAGCAATGACCGTAGCGACTCAACCGCGACATAGATCGCCAACCCGAAAAAAGAAAATGCGATGACGCGCAGCGCGATCTTCTCGCGGGCATCGGGGTCATGGCCGGCAAACTGCCATGCCACCGCCGCGGCTGACGACACCTCGATCACCGAGTCGAGTCCGAAGCCGATCAGCGCGGTCGAGCCGGCCACCGTGCCCGCCGAGATGGCGACGATCGCCTCGATGACGTTGTAGGAGATCGTCGCGGCAACCAACCGCCGGATGCGACGCGCAAGCGCTCGGCGGCGTTGCTCGGACAGTGCGCGAGTCGTCACTCGCACCCGCAACCGCAGGCGCTGCCGTCGGTGCCGGGGCAGACGCAATTCGGATCGACGGCGAGCACCAGTCCCATCAAGTCATCCAGCGCGCGGCCGATTCGCTTGTCGGCCAATTCATATCGCATACGCCGCCCTTCGGGTATCGCAACAGCGAGGCCGCAGCCGCGTAGACAGGTCAGGTGGTTGGACAGGATCTGGCGGGAGACGCCGAGTCGCTCGGCCAGCTCGGCCGGATAGCTCGGCTCGCGACTGAGCCTGAGCAGGATGCGTGTTCGGGTGTTGTCGG
>NZ_JALHPM010000372.1:0-2778 GCF_022842525.1 Luteitalea sp. | reverse complement strand
CAGCATGATGCCCGCGACGTGCGTGCCGTGCGCCCACTCTCCCACCGCATCGAGGTTGGACTCGAGCGTCTCCAGGCTCTCGCGGTCCGTCGCGCTGCGCATCAGCGCGAGCACCCGCTGCGCCGCTTCCGTGGAGGCCATGCCGGCACGAAGATCCATCACGCCGCGGAGGAAAGGCCCGTACTGTGCGAGGACCTCCGCACCGGGCTCGAACGTATACCCGGTCTGGGCGGGATCGAGATCCGAGACGACGCCATGAATGTCGTCGACGAGGCCATTGCCGTCGTCGTCCTGGCCGTTGGGCTGCTCCGCTGCGTTGGTGAAGAGCCGATCGCCCAGCGGCCGGCCGGGGCCGAAGAGCCCATCCGCGGTGCCGGTGTCCCACACCGCGACGACCACGGGCTGCGCGTCGCGCGCCCGCGCGAGATCGACCGTGGAGAACGCGTAGTCCCGATCCGCGGGGCGAGCGTCGTTCTCGGCGCGGACCGTGTCGATCGCCGCCAGGTACACCGCGCGGTTCGCCACCACGTCACCGAGCACGTGCTGGGTGAACAGCGCACCGACGGCCGCGTCGAGGGTCACGAGCTGTGAGTGGATCTGCTCGAGCGAGGCAGTGATCTGGGCCGGCTCCTGGTAGAGCTGGAACGCCACCGTCGCCGAGCCGAAACGGGCGCGGGGGAGCTCGCGAAAGACCGCCGCGACCGCGGTGCTCTGCGAGGCGTCGGTCGCATCGGGCGCCGCAGCCGCGCGGCGTCGGGTGATCACCGAGAGCAGCGTGTTGCCAGCGAAGGCGTTGTTGCGGTTGCGGGCGTGCTGGCGCACCAGCGCGACCGTCTGCGCCGCCGCATCGAGCTCGCCAGCGGCGACATCGGTCACCGCGAGGTTGAGCAGCTGCTCGCACACGCGATCGCCCAGGGGCGGCACTTCACCGGTCCAGCTCGCGCGCTGCGCGAGGTCGATCGACCCATCGAACTCGCGGGCTCGCGCGACCGCCATCTCTCGCGTGCGCGCGATCAGCGTCGCGTCGTCGAGGCCATCCCAGGGGCTGCTCGGGGCGGCGACCCGTGTCGGCTCGCCTCCGCTGCCCTCATCGGCGGTCGCCGTCTCTTCGACGGGAGCAGCCGAGGGACCGCAGCTCGGCGCGGCGAGCGCGAGGGCCAGGAGAAGAACGTGTCGGGGAGACGGGAGTCGCAGGAGGTGCATGGCCGCTACCCAAGCGCGGGATCGCCGGGTCGGCAAGCGGCGCCAGCCATGTCGCACCAAGGTGTGACGGCGCGAGCGGGTCCCATGCCGCACACGGTGCCCCGCTTGGGGCATACTCGCGTGGCCTCTTGGCGTCCCTCCGGTGAATCGAAACCGCGAGGTGAACGTCCCGGGGAAGCGCCCAGGCGGGCGCAACGTATGAGAGCGCACGGAGCGGACGGACGCTCGGGGCGCCTGGAGTTGGCCGAGGGGTCGTGGGCACTGGAGCCGGAGGAAGCATGTCGTCGAGTCGAGCGCGTTCGTGGGCCAAGGGCGGAGCCGTCGCGCTCCTCGTGGGAGCCCCCATCCTGGGTGGCGCCGTAGCGCATGCGCAGTACGTGGTGCCACAGGCGCCGCCTTCGTACGGGCAGACCACCCTGATGGCGAACCAGCGCATGGTGCTCCAAGGCATCGCGGGCGGTGGGGTGAGCCTCTCCTCGGTCGACGGCAGCTGCCGCGGCTACGCGCAGCCCAACCCGAGCCACCTCATCTCGGTCCCGCCCGGGGTCGCGATGGTTCGTCTCGGCGCCACCTCGAACATCGACACGACCCTCATGGTGCAGATGCCCGATGGGCGGCTGATCTGTGATGACGATGGCGGCGACGGCCTCAACCCACTGCTCGAGATCCCGGCCGTTCCCGGGCAGATGCGCGTGTGGGTGGGCTCGTACTCCTCCACCAACGCAGGCCCCTACAACCTCGACGCGAGCGCGCTCGATGGGGGGCGCCCCGTGGCTCCCCCCGCCGGCGGAGGGGCGCTGTTCTCGACGGCCGACATGTCGCTGGGCGGCCGCCCCGACCCTCTCCTGGTCAACGGCACCTTCGGTGGCCCCATCCAGGCGAGCAACATGTCGCCCGACTGCCGCGGATGGATCTCGGGCCCCCCGAGCCACATCGTCAACGCCCGCACGGGCTTTCCGAACCTCCGCTTCGTGGTGCGCGCCGACAGCGACACGACGCTGGTCGTTCGCTACCCCGATGGTCGTCTCGGCTGCAACGACGATGGTGGCGGCTCCTTCAACCCGCTGGTCGAGGGCCCCACCGGCCCCGGTCAGATCATGGTGTGGGTCGGTTCCTACAGCTCGGGCAACAGTGGCCCATACACGATGGGGATCACCACGATCCCAGGCATCCGCTTCGACCAGCTCGGTGCGGGTGGCGTCGTCGTCGCCCCGCCGCCGCCGGTGGTGGTCGCGCCTCCGCCCCAGGTCGTTGCGCCCACGGTCACCGCGCGTGTCGATCTCCTCCCGCGTATCCCGGTCACGCTCATCGGTCCTGGGATGACCCCGGGCACGGTGGCCGTGTGGGCGCCCCGTGGCGGGCCCTCCATCGAGGTCGGGATCATGCCGGTTCCGGGCGGCGGCTACCGCGTCTACGCCAACACGGGCGGGGCACAGCAGACGGTGGTCGATGTGCCCGCGCAGGTGGCCCAGGATGCGGTCGTGACCGTCACCCAGCGTCCTGACCAGCGCCTCCTCGTCCGCGCCGAGCGCGCGCCCGGCGGCAGCGATGCAGGCCAGCAGATGCTCATGCTCG
>NZ_JALHPM010000371.1:0-2791 GCF_022842525.1 Luteitalea sp. | reverse complement strand
GGCGCGGCGGATGCGCGCGCGCACCTCGGCCGCCTGGTCGAGGCGCGCGCGGCGCGCGGCGGCGGTCACCGCGCGGCCGGCGATCATCTGGTCCAGCAGCAGCGGCAGCAGCATCTGCTGCGGCGCGCCGCGCACTTCCTCGGGCAGGTCGCGGGCCGCGGCGGTCAGGTCGGACAGCAGGATGGGATCGCCATCCACCCGGGCCACCACCGGGTCCCCGGGCGGGGTCGCCGGCGTCGGCTGGGCCATCAGCGCGGGCGCGGCCAGGAGCGTGACGGCCAGGACGAGGCCCGCGCGGACGGGTTGGGCGGGGCGAAAGCGACGTGTCATGGGGTCTCGGATCCGGGGAAGCCGGGAAGATGGCGGAACGCCGGCGCCCCCACAAGGCGCAGGCGGCCGGCCGGGACACGGCTGTGGCTCGCCCGGCGTTGACCCGGGGGGAGTGCCCGCCTATCTCTGCGAGGGCCGCGCCGCGACCCGCCTGGACCCTCGGTTCCGGCCGGGCGCGGCGCGATCCGAGTCCGCGCCCTCCGTGCCGGGGGGCGTGCTCGACCGGGCAGACCGCCCGACGGAGACCGACACCCCCGATGTTCGCCCGCCTCGCCGCCGCCCTGTTTGGCACCTCGAACTCCCGCGCGCTGAAGCGCTACGAGGCGCGGGTGCCGGCCATCAACGCGCTCGAACCCGCCATGCAGGCGCTTTCTGACGAGGCGCTGGCCGGCCAGACGGCGCTGTTCCGCGACCGCCTGGCGAAGGGCGAGACGCTCGATGACCTGCTGCCCGAGGCCTTCGCAACGGTGCGCGAGGCCGCGCGCCGCGTGCTCGGCCTGCGCCATTTCGACGTGCAGATGATCGGCGGCATGGTGCTGCACGAAGGCAAGATCGCCGAGATGAAGACCGGCGAGGGCAAGACCCTGGTCGCCACCCTGCCGGTCTACCTGAACGCCCTGCCGGCCAAGGGCGTGCATGTGGTGACCGTGAACGACTACCTCGCCACCCGCGACGCCGAATGGATGGGACGGATCTACACCTTCCTGGGCCTGACCGTCGGCACCATCGTGCATGGCCTGACCGACGACGAACGGCGGAATTCCTACGCCTGCGACGTCACCTACGGCACCAACAACGAATACGGCTTCGACTACCTGCGCGACAATATGAAGTACCGCCTGGAGGACATGGTCCAGCGCGACTTCGCCTACGGGATCGTCGACGAGGTGGACTCCATCCTGGTGGATGAGGCGCGCACGCCGCTCATCATCTCCGGGCCGTCGGAGGATTCCTCCGACCTCTACCGCAAGGTCGACGAGGTGGTGAAGGAACTGGTCAAGGACGAGACCACCTTCGAGAAGGACGAGAAGCAGCGCACCGTCACGCTGACCGAAGCCGGCAGCGAGCGCATCGAGCAGATGCTGAAGGACGCCACCCTGGTCACCGAGGGCGACCTGTACGACATCGGCAACGTCACCGTCGTGCACCACCTCAACCAGAGCCTGCGCGCGCATACGCTGTTCAAGCGCGATGTCGAATACGTGGTCCGCCAGGACAAGATCGTCATCATCGACGAATTCACCGGCCGCATGATGGAAGGCCGCCGCTATTCGGACGGGCTGCACCAGGCGCTGGAAGCCAAGGAGCACGTGACGGTCCAGCCCGAGAACCAGACGCTCGCCTCCATCACCTTCCAGAACTACTTCCGCCTCTATCCGAAGCTGTCGGGCATGACCGGCACGGCATCGACCGAGGCCGATGAATTCGCCGAGATCTACAAGCTCGAGGTGGTCGAGATCCCGACCAACGTCGCGGTGGCGCGCGAGGACAGCGACGACGAGGTGTATCGTTCGGCCGCCGAGAAATACGAGGCCGTCGCCGTGCTGATCGCCGAGGCGCGCGAGCGCGGCCAGCCCGTGCTGGTCGGCACCACCAGCATCGAGAAGTCAGAGCTGATCTCGAACCTGCTCAAGAAGAAGGCCGTCCCGCACCAGGTGCTGAATGCCCGCTACCACGAGCAGGAGGCAGGCATCGTCGCGCAGGCCGGCCGCCCGGGCGCGGTGACCATCGCGACCAACATGGCCGGCCGCGGCACCGACATCCAGCTCGGCGGCAATTACGAAATGCTGGCCCGCCACGAGGCCGGTACCAATGAGGGCGAGGCCTACGAGGCCGCGGTCATCAAGCACAAGGCCGAGGTCGAGGCGGTGCGCCCGGCCGTGAAGGCCGCCGGCGGCCTGTTCGTGATCGGCACCGAGCGCCATGAATCGCGGCGTATCGACAACCAGCTGCGCGGCCGCTCGGGCCGCCAGGGCGACCCCGGCGCATCGCGCTTCTTCCTGTCCCTGGAAGACGACCTGATGCGCATCTTCGGGTCGGACCGCATGGGCGGGATGCTGCAGAAGCTGGGCCTCAAGGACGGCGAGGCGATCGTCCACCCCTGGATCAACAAGGCGCTCGAGAAGGCGCAGAAGAAGGTCGAGGCGCGCAACTTCGACATGCGCAAGAACCTTCTGAAGTACGACGACGTGATGAACGACCAGCGCAAGGAAGTGTATTCCCAGCGCCGCGCCTTCATGATGGCCGAGGACGTCGCCGAGACGGTGCAGGAGATGCGTCGCGAGACCATCGCGGAACTCGTCGCCCGCTGCATCCCCGAGAACGCCTACCCGGAACAGTGGGACCTCGGGACGCTGCAGCGCCAGGTGCAGGACGTGCTGAACCTCGATGTCCCGGTCGCCGACTGGGCGAAGGAGGAAGGCATCGACGACGACGCGGTGCGCGACCGGCTCGAGGAAGC
>NZ_JALHPM010000370.1:1815-2818 GCF_022842525.1 Luteitalea sp. | reverse complement strand
GCGCCCGCAGCGTGATGCGGAGCAGGTCCACCAGACCACGCTTCGTGGAGGTGTTCGCGGAGCGGCCAGCGTTCATCAGCTCGCGCTGGAGAAATGCCCGCGAGCGCGCGTCGAGCGCGATCCGCACCTCGGTGATGTCGACCTGGAACCAGCTGCGTGCTGTGGGAGGTGGGACGTGGCTCCCCATCGAGTGGTCGTCCGAGTGACCGAAGGATTGACCCTGGCGCGAACGCCACACCAAGAAGACGACGACTCCGAAGAGGCCGGCCACGCCGAGCGCCGGGTGGACCTGGAAGAGGAAGATGACCAGGCGGATCAGCACGAAGGCGCCATCGCCATCGCCGCCGCCGAAGTCGCCGCCGCCATGTCTACGACCGCTGCCGCCGCCGCCGAAGCTTCCCCCGCCAGCGCTTCCCCCCGTGAACTGAGCCTCCACGAGATCGCTGGCCAGCCATAGGCCGAGGAAGGCGAACAGGCCGAGCAGGCCTCAAGCCGCCACCTCGCGAGAGAACGGACGCACGCGCATCGCCGCCAAGACTACACGCTGCCCCGCGGCTTGGCCCGCGTGCTCACCCCCAGGAATGGACCAATCCGGGCCCGCGCGGGGGACGTGAGGCATGCGCCTTGCGCACACACGGCCCATTTGCGACAAGAGAAGCCCAAGGAGGCTCCAGCCCATGACGACGAAACGGACCATCTCCATCGGCCTCAACCGCGACGGTCGCCTCGAGGTGTTCTACGTCGCGAAGGACGGCTCGCTGCGCCACAACTGGCAGCGGAGCGCGAACGGCCTCTGGGCGGTCGAAGAGACGCTCGCGCAGAAGGCCGTGCACGTCGCGACGGGTGTGAACGCAGACGGTCGCCTCGAGGCGTTCTGGATCACGCCCGAGGGCGAGATCTTCCACGACTGGCAGACCCAGGCCGGCGGCAAGTGGGTGGGCGCCGCGGCGCTCCACGTGGACGGCGAGGCGAAGAAGGGTGGTCGGGCCAAGGCGCAGACCGT
>NZ_JALHPM010000370.1:0-1805 GCF_022842525.1 Luteitalea sp. | reverse complement strand
CGCTCTTCCGATCTCACAGACCGTGGCCGTCGCGGCGAACGCCGACGGTCGCCTCGAGCTGTTCTACATCGACGATCACGGACACCTGCAGCACGACTGGCAGCTCAGCCCCAACGGGGACTGGCACGGTCAAGAGCGCCTCTGCGACGAAGCGAAGTGCGGCGGCGCGTGCACCGCGGTCGACGTGGGTCGCAACCAGGACGGCACGCTCGAGGTCTTCTACGCGACGGGCGACGGCACGCTCCTGCACGACTGGCAGACCGAGGCCAACGGCGACTGGCACGGCGCGGAGGCGCTCGCGGGCAAGGCGATCGAGGTGAAGGTCGGCAGCAACGCCGATGGTCGTCTCGAGGTCTTCTTCCGCGATCCGATCGGCATCGTGTGGCACGACTGGCAGACGACCCCGAACGGTCAGTGGCATGGCCTCGAGAGCCTCGGCGTGCGCGCGCGCCGGCTCGACGTGGCGCGCAACCGCGACGGCCGCCTCGAGGTGTTCTTCATCGACGTCGACGGCCAGGTGCGCAACCAGTGGCAGGCGAGCGCGAACGGCGACTGGGGCACGGACGACGAGGTGCTCGGCGAGCACGCGACCGATCTCGCGATCGGCCAGAACCAGGACGGCCGCCTCGAGCTCTTCTACTGGGGCAAGGGCGAGGACGTCTGGCACAACTGGCAGCCGCGCGCGGGCCAGGGCCCGTGGAATCCGATCGTGCAATACGGCGCCGAGTCCGTCGGGTGAGCTGCGGGTTCAGTGGTTTAGGGCCCGCGTATGAATGACCCATCCGTTTCGCCGCCGGGGCATCCCCTCCAGCACCGCCCGTTCTCCTCCAAATACTCCCAGTATTCCTCGTCGCCCGGTCGTCACTGGCGGGGCGCCGCGACGCCGATCCGATCTGGTTGTTCATACGCGGGCCCTTACGCTGGGCGGCGAAACGCCCATGACCGATCGGGTGGGTGATGGACAGTCTCAGCGTCGTGTGGAGGTAGCCATGGGGCCCCGCAACCTGCTCGCGACCGCACACCTTGCACTGAGCTTGGCTCTCGGTGGATGCGGAGGGGAGCCTGCAGAACCCGAGCTTGGTGAGGCGCCTGAGCCATTCTTCACTTTGGACAGCGCGGTCGTGAGCCCCTACGCGCACGAGTTTCCTATGGCCACGGTGTCGGTGGCCGGCGAGCGCCGGTACTGGATCGTGATGCTTCCATCGGACACGCCAGGAGAGTGGGTGTACGGGGCAGTCGATCTGCAGTCAGGAGCGGTGGTCGGGCGATGGGCAGCGACGGGGCAAGTCACGGGGATCTGCCCACTGGGGCCGACCTGGGAGCGGGCAGTCATTGCGGTCGTGGGTGCCAGAGATGGCGGCAGTGAGCTGTGGGGCTTCGATGCTCGCGCCGTCTCGTTCGCTCTCTTGGCGCGCGTGGCGGGTGACGCTTTCCCGAGCGCGGTGCAGGGTGTGACTCAATGCCGGTCATTCGATAGGGGGGAGGTGCTCGTGGGTCTGATCCGGCGGGAGGCCACTCCTCCCGTGACTGACAACGCGGACGTGGCGATGCTGCTGGATGAGGCCTGGGTCGCAGGTCGAGACGGTCGACCGCCCTGCGAAGCGGCGGATTGCCTACCCATCGTCACAGAGGAACTCCCGAGCGGCGCGGAGTGGACCTCGTCGTCGTTCACGAACTACGAGAGCTTCGGGGCGAGCGATGCGTACCGTTTACGTGGTGTCTTCACGGGACACGGCGGTCCGAGAACCTACAGCCTGGAGCGAGCGCAGCGCGTCGGGCATCGCCTGCTGGGCTTGCGTGACGTC
>NZ_JALHPM010000369.1:0-2827 GCF_022842525.1 Luteitalea sp. | reverse complement strand
GCCCTGCGGCGCGGCGACCTGCAGCAGGTCGCCCGGCGCCACGCGGTCGTGCAGATACCGCGAGACCACACCCTTCTCCTCGCGCTTGACCGTGATCTCCACGTATCCCCGCTGCTCGGCAGAAGACGCGATCGTGTACGACCGCTTGGTGGTGCTGCCCGCCTGGGCCACAGCGAGCGTCAGGAACTGCCCTGGCAGGAACTCGAAGGGCACCGGCCCGCCCGTCGGATTGACGAGTCTGAAGGTCTTGATCTCCGGCGTCTCGTCGAAGACGTTGGCGACGCGGAGCGAGCCGCTCCAGGTGCTTGGCGACTGTTGCACGCGATCGGACACGGAGGCCGCGGGTGGAGCGGACTGCGGCTTGATGCCCGACGACCCTGCGACGGGCGGGGTGGGGGTCGATACAGCGACCAGAGCGCCCGGCGGCGGTTCCGTCAAGCGTGCCAGCAGAACGGCGGCCCGCCTCATCTTGACGACGTACATCAGCACCATCACGACCGCGAACCCAATCAACAGGACCATGACCGTCCAGTGCCACAGGGACCAGCCCAGCCACCCGTGCGTCATGGGGGGCGCGGGCGTTGGCAGGTTCAGTTCTCTCTTGAACCACTCGAGCGCGATCTGCTGGGGCGAAGCGCCCGCGGCGGCGGCGCGGTGGGCCGCGAGACCGCTGCCGAACCGGGCGAGGCCCTCCCGCATTCGTCCCACCGCGTCCTGCATCGCGGCGTAGTCGTTTCGGGTCGCGGCTTCCTGGAGCGCATGGAGCGCGCCCGACAACCCCCGCGTCCCCGACTCCATGCGCGCATGTGCGTCGCGCTGCAGTTCGGCGAGTTGTTCTGGAGTCAGTGCGGGGAGCCCCATGAGCCGTGGGTACAACTCCTTCGGCGGTGTCGTCCCCATGCCCTGCATCATGTCCGCCATGCCCGACATCGCGCCTGTGTCGGTGGAGGTTGCTGGCGGAGACTGCGGCGCTCCTGCGGGCGCGGGATGGTGCTTGGCGTGCTCCTCGGGACTGACCTGCGCTGCCACAGAGAGCGACAGGCAGAGCGCGATGCCGAGGCTGAGCGACAAGACAGCCTGCCTGAGTCTCATGCGTCGACCTCCCGAGGCGTCGGCAGGCCGTCTCTCTCGAAGTTGTCGCCATCGGAAAGCCCGACGACCGCGCGCAACGCCGCGAACGCCGTGGCGTCGATCTTGCTGCCGCTCAGCGCGGACATCTCTGCGAGCGCTGCGCTGGTATCCGCGGGCGTGTGGTAGGGCCTCGGCTCAGTGAGTGCCGCGTACACGTCCGCGACGCGCAGGATGTTGGCCGCGGAGTCGATCGCGTCGGCCAGCAACCCGCGCGGATAGCCGCTGCCGTCCGGGCACTCGTGGTGTTGAGAAACGATCCTCGCGATGGGGTCGGTCCTCGGGATTGCCCGGAGCATCGACACCGCGAGATCGACATGACTCCGCATCACGATCTTCTGCTCCTCCGAGAGGCGGCCGTCCTTGTAGAGAATGTCGTCGGGTACACCGGCCTTGCCGATGTCGTGCACGAGCCCCGCGAGGCGCAGGTCGGAGACCGCCCCGCGGTCCAGGCCCATCTGCTCACCAACCCGCACGGCGATCGCCGCAACCCGGCGAGAGTGCGCGAGCGTGGCGGCGTCTCTTACGCCAAGAGCCGTGAGGAGGCCGGTGAGGCCTTGCACCATCTCGGTACGCTGAGACTTTCTGATCACCTCGTCACGCTGCCACTTCCGGTAGTTGGCGGCGTGAACAAGCTGTCCCGCGGTGAGTCCGACCACAGCGTACACCACGGGCCACGCGAACTGGTCGGGATTGAACATGGGCGAGTTCCGCCAGTTGAGCAGGAGATGCAGCAAATAGATCCCGCTGATCGCCGCGGCGGCGGCGAGCGCGCCGCGCCGCTCCATCGCCACCGCCGCGATGATGACGGGCACCATGAACAGGCCTGCCAGCGCGATGTGCAAACCGTGGACAGCGTGCGTTCGCGTTCCGAGCGCGAAGTGCACCGCGGTGAGGACGACGGTCCACACGACGGCGCTACGAAGCTGGCTGGCCTTCTCGGGGTCCATGCGGCGCACTCACAGCCTCTGGCCGACGGTCGGCGTCGCACCTGTGGGTAGTTCCTCGACGACGAGCACACGGTTCATTGTGCCGTGCTCGTTGGGAACGCAGCCCGGGCAGCCGTCGAACGCCTTGTCGCACCCGGGCTCGCAGCACCACTGGCCGTCCACGACGAATTTGTACTCGTAGGTTCCGGGTGTCAGATCGAGGTCAAGCACCCAGTGGCCGTCACGGGTCGTCCGCTTCATGGGATGAGCCGTGGTGCTCCAGTTGTTGAACGTGCCGGCAACGAAGACCTGCTTCGCGTCGGGGGCCTTGATCGACACGACCGTGCCTCCCGGCCTGCAGTGGGAGTCTCGCTTGCTCATGGTGTGGTCTCCTGGTGGCTGATTCGGAACGCCGGTTCACATGTCGCTCATGCCGCCGCCACCCATGCCGGGCATAGCAGCTGGCTGGTTCGCCGGCGCTGGAGCGGGCGGCGCCATGCCCGTGAGCTGTTTGCGCTGCTCGTCGGTGAGCACGGCGGCGGCCTTGCCCACGTCGCGGATGAACTCGATCCGCTGCTCGCTCTTGATCTGCTCGATCTCGCGCGCCTTGGCCTCGACCTTGGTCGCGTCCGGCGCGTCGCTCCCGGTCAGATCCCACAGCTCCTGCTCGGCCTGGTCGATCTTCCGCTGCAGCGTCGCTTGATTCAGGAGCGACTGCTCCTTGATCTCGCCGAGCTGCTTCCGCTGCTCGACCGTCAGCGTGATGTGCG
>NZ_JALHPM010000368.1:0-2851 GCF_022842525.1 Luteitalea sp. | reverse complement strand
CCGGGCCGACCAGGCATTCCTCGATGACGACGGTGCTGCCGGCGGCGCCGAAGGTGCCCTGCCGCATGGCGGCGTCGACGGCCGCGAGGGCCTCCTCGACGGTGGTCGCCACGGTCACCCCCTTGCCGGCCGCCAGCCCATCGGCCTTGACGACGACGGGGGCGCCGAACGCCGCGACGGCGGCATCGGCCTGGTCCGCCGTGTCGCAGATGCGGGCGCGGGCGGTGGGCACCCCATGGCGCTCCATGAACGCCTTGGAGTAGGCCTTGCTGGTTTCGAGCCGGGCGGCGGCCTGCGAGGGCCCGAACACGGCGAACCCGGCGGCACGGAGGGCGTCCGAGACGCCGGCGGCCAGCGGCTGCTCGGGCCCCACGACGGTGAGGTCGACGCCTTCGGCCTGAACGAAGGCCGTGACGGCGGCTGGCGACAGGATGTCGAGGGGGACGTTGCGGGCGCAGGTGGCCGTGCCGGGATTGCCCGGGGCGCAGAGGACTTCGCGCACCCCGGATTCCTGCTGCAACTTCCAGGCGAGGGCGTGCTCACGCCCGCCGCCGCCAAGGACGAGGACCTTCATGTGTTACGCTTTCGGTTTCGTCGCCCGTGAACCGGTCGACACAACGCCATGCGGGAGGAGGTGAGTCGAGATGGCCGAAGTCAAGGTGCAGGAAGGTGAATCGATCGAAAGCGCCCTGCGTCGTTTCAAGCGCAAGGTGCAGCAGGAAGATATCATCAAGGACATCAAGAAACACTCGTTCTACCTCAAGCCTGGCGACAAGCGTCGCGCCAAGCAAGCCCTCGCCCGCAAGCGCAGCCGGAAGAAGCAGCGTCGCGAGACGGAGTAGCCCCTTCGGGGTGCTGATGGGTCCTGAGGCGGCGGCTGGAAGTCATTCCAGCGGCCGCCTTTTTGTCTCGGGCGCGGCTCGGCCGTGCTCCTTGACCCTGCGGATGGCTTGGTGCTACTGTCAGCCCTCCTGAAGGGCGATATTTCCCTGAATTTGCAAGGGATTTACACGGAGCGGGAGAGACGCGATGCAGATTGAAGAGCGAGTCGTCGGCGGAGTGACGATTCTGGACCTGTCGGGCAAGATGACGCTCGGCGAGGGAGACGAACTGCTGCGCGAGAAGATCGCCAGCCTGGTCAACGCTGGCCAGAAGCACCTGTTGCTCAACCTCGACGGCGTGCCCTACATCGACAGCGCGGGCCTCGGCGAAATGGTGCGGTCCTACACCACCGTGAGCCGTCAGGGCGGCAAGCTGAAGCTCCTGAATCTCACCAAGCGCATCGAAGACCTCCTCTCGATCACGAAGCTCCTGACCGTGTTCGAGACCTTCGACAGCGAAGCGGAAGCCATCCAGAGCTTCTCGGCCTAGGCCGCTCTGGTTGTTCGCGGGCGCGTGCGCGCGCCCGACGCCTCATTGCGTTGACCGCCTCGCACGCACCTGGCACGCCGCGACCCTCCGTCGCGGCGTCGCTGTTTCTGGCCCTTCGCCCCGCGCAGTGGACCAAGAACCTCATCGTCTTCGCAGCGCTGATTTTCGGTCAGCGGCTCCTGGACGGCGAGGCGGTGGTGCGCGCGCTGGTGGCCTTCCTCGCCTTCTGTGCGCTCTCGGGCGTTGTCTACGTCGTCAACGACGTGGTCGACCGCGAGGCGGATCGACAACATCCGCTCAAGCGCCTGCGCCCGATTGCCGCCGGCGCCCTGCCGGTGCCGGTCGCCCTCGGGGGCGCGGCCGTGCTGGTGGTGGTGGCCCTGGTGGCGTCGCTCTGGCTCGGCGTGGCGTTCGCGGCGCACGCCGTGGCCTACGTGGCGCTGCAACTGGCCTACTCGCTCGGGCTCAAGCGGCAGGTCATCCTCGACGTCCTCTCCATCGCGCTCGGGTTCGTCATCCGCGCCTCGGCGGGCGGGGCGGCCATCGACGTGCCCATCAGCCAGTGGCT
This sequence comes from Luteitalea sp., assembly GCF_022842525.1. Taxonomy (NCBI): domain Bacteria; kingdom Pseudomonadati; phylum Acidobacteriota; class Vicinamibacteria; order Vicinamibacterales; family Vicinamibacteraceae; genus Luteitalea; species Luteitalea sp. The sequence goes on along the minus strand of NZ_JALHPM010000368.1, from coordinate 912 downwards.
GCTGGTCTGCACCATCCTGCTGGCCCTGTTTCTGGCCCTGGCCAAGCGTCGGCACGAGATCACGCTGCTCGGCGAGGAGGCCGCCCGGCACCGCGCCATCCTCGGCGAGTACACCCCGTACCTCGTGGATCAGATGATCGCGGTGGTCGCCGCGTCGACCCTGATGGGCTACGCGGTGTACACGGTCAGCAGCGACACGGCGGAGCGGTTCGGGACCCCATGGCTGGGGCTGACGTTGCCGTTCCCCCTGTACGGCATCTTCCGGTACCTTTACCTGGTCCATCGCCGCAGCCAGGGCGGCAGTCCGACGGAACTGCTGCTGGCGGATCGTCCGCTGCTGCTGTGCGTGGCCCTCTGGGGCGCGACCGTCGTCGCGCTGATCTACCATCCGTGGACACTCCCCCGATGACCCGCGCGCCGCGCGGCTGCCGGGGCGGGAAGTCCTGAGCGTCACACCATGCCCGAGTTTTCCGTGCGCGCCGATTCCGTGAACGTCGAGGAGATCATGCGGCAGATCCGCGGCCGCGTGAAGGAGAAGCGCGGCGCCGATTACACCGAAGCGGAGATCAAGGAGCTCGCCAGCGTCAAGCTCGAGCGCTTCCTGGATCCGCTGGCGGTCCGGTCGGGCCTGCTCGACGAATACCGTCGCCAGCGCAGCACGACGTCGCTGCTGGGCATCGAAGAGGCACCAGACCTGTACGGCTTCGACGCCGAGACGATGTACGCGTCGTCGCGTGGCGTCGCCGGGCGCCTCCTGCGGACCATCCGGAAGGTGCTCAATCCGGTCCTGAAGTTGTTCATCAACCCGAATCCGCTGATCCACGTCATGAACATGCAGACGTCGCTCAACGGCTACTTCACGCGGTCGGTGGCGCGGGTGAGCGATCACCTGCAACAGCGCGATGCGCTCAA
>NZ_JALHPM010000367.1:0-2901 GCF_022842525.1 Luteitalea sp. | reverse complement strand
AGGTGGGGCCGCCGTCGACGACGTCGTTGATCACTCCATACTCGCTGCAGCTCGCGAGCACGAGCCCGCAGAGCACGGTGAGAATTGTCATTGATGTGTGTGCCAAACGCGTCATGGGCGCTCCTTGTTGCCGTCCGTGTTCTGTCGGTCATGCCGCGGGCAGGACAGGATGTTACGACTGTCCCCGATCGACCCACGTCCGACCTGGGCACGGGTCGTCAAGGCCCGTCGAGAAGACGCGTGGCATGTTCCGCCTCAGGCGTGCCTGGATGAAGGCGGACGAGCTCTTGCAAGATGCTTCTTGCCGCCGCATCTCCACGCGAGCCGAGCAAGCGGCCGAGGCGCAGCTGCGCTGCGGCTTCGAGCGGTCGCGGGCTCGTCGCGAGGTACGCCCGGTAGAGCGCAATGGCACCCTCTGCGTCGCCCAGCCGCTCTTCGAGCAGCAGCGCCACCTGGTAGCGGGCACGGTTTGCCTCGCTGGGGTTGCCGAGCTCGATGACGCGGCGGTAGGCCGTGACTGCCTCCGAAGCTTGCCCTGCGCGCCGCCTCGTCTCGCCCAGCAGCCACCAGGATGAGCTCTCGAGCGGAGAGGCGGCGAGGCGGGCCAACAACGCACGCTCTGCACGAGCTGTGTCGCCATCGATGAGCCACTGCCGAATGGCCGCCTCGTCCGGCAGAGCCGCATCGTCCGATGGAGCCCTTTGGTCAGGCTGAGGCTCCGGCCGCGGGCGTCTGGCCGCACCGCTGGGCTGGGGGGACGATGCCGTGACGGACGCGGGCGGCTCGGGCTCGACTCGATCGGGCGATGTCCGCAGCGTTCGCTCGAGTGCCGCCGTCTCGTCCGCGGACGGAGGCGCAAGCGTGCCCTCGGAGCCAGCTTCCGCGCCGAAGTGAAGACTCTGGCCGGCGCGGACCATCCTCACGTGGCCATCCGGCCGCACGACCATCACTTGGCCCTCGCTGACGACCACGCCCAGCCGCTCGGCGCCGTCCCACGAAACCGAGAAGCGTGTTCCGACGACCGTGACCGTGTAGCCACCCGCTTCGATGGAGAGCGAGCCCGTAGTCCCGCGGTGTGCCGCCTGGACCGCGACGAGACCCGTCGCGAGTCGAACCCGAGCGTGGCCGCTCTCGGTCGGCAGCACCTCGGCGCGGCTCTGCGCACCGAGCCCGAGCACGTCGCCCGCCGCGCGCACGACGAGGCGGCCGTCTCCTGCGACCTCGACCATGCGTGGCTCGCTCGCGGGTCCCGGAGAAAGCATGCCGCCTTCGCTGAGCAACACGGTGAGGTCGACCGCCGCAACCGCCGTGGGCGCGGTCAGTTCGGGGGGACCGGGCGTTGGGGGTTGCGCCCACCAAAGAACGAGCGCGGCGGCGGCCATCGCTGCTCCGCCCATCCAGGCCAGCACGAGCCGTGGGCGTGCCGCGCGCTTCTCTGCGGCGACGCGCACCAGCCGTCGCGCGCCGACCTCGCTGACGTCGAGCGCGGGCTGAGCTTCGAGCCACGCAGCGAGCTTGAGATCGAGGTTTGCCGTCTGCGCCACCCGGGTCCTGCAGGCGGCGCACGTCTCGAGGTGCCGCTCGAAGCGCTGGCGGGCCTCACCCTCGAGCAAGCGCGCGATGTAGCTCGGCAGCTGCGAGCACTCGTTCATCGCTCGTCTCCTGACGTCACGCCCGCCGCCTCGAGCAGCTCGGCCAACTTCTGGCGCGCGCGGTGCAGCCTCACCCGGGTTGCACCGTGGCTGATGCCCAGAACCTCCGCGATCTGCGCGCCGCTCAGACCCTCGCCGACTTGCAGCACCAGCACCTCGCGCAGCTCGTGTGGCAGCTGATCGAAGGCCGCTTCCATCGCGTCGCGTTGGCCGTGCTCGGGCATCGGGGCCGTCGAGCTCTCCGAGCCGAGGCCGAGGGTCCCGAGGATCCTGGTGCGGACCCACTGACGTCGTCGCCACCCCTGGGCTTTCTTCGCGGAAATGCCGAGAATCCAGGAACGGAGCTGGCCCTGATGCGTGTATCGCCGCGCCGCGTCAGGCAACGTCAGGAACACGTCCTGGCAGAGGTCTTCCGCCGTGGCCGTGTCGCGCAAGGTGCGCGTCAGGAACCGCAGGACTGGCTGGGCATGTCTCATGTACAGCTCTCCGAGCGCGGCGGTCTCCCCGCTCGCAAGCCTGGCCATCAGGGACCTGTCGAGGGCGTCATCATCCGTCACACCCGGGGGGGCCTCCGTTGAATCATCCACTCCCAATGCCTCTGGCGCGCAGAATGTTACAAGTTAGAACAGCTCGACGACCACGCCCAGGGCGGCGTCGCAGGCGAGGAACGGGGTCGCGAGCAGTGTCTCTCCGGTGGACTCGAGGGTGAGGGTCTTGCGTAGCGGGCTGACGCCCAGCGCGGCGGACGCGAGCAGCTCGACCCGGTCCCCGAGCGTCACCCGCAGCTCGGGACCCACGTCCGCACGAAAGCTCCAGAGGCTGAAGGTCTGGGTGGCGGTGGGGGTCGACTGCACCTGCAGGGTGGTCCAGGTGGCGCGGAGATCGATCGCGGGTCCCAACCGAAGCGGCCCGAAACGCCAGAGGTATGCCGCTCCCAGGCCTGGCGACACGAACACGGCCTGCACCGGGTGTATGGGGCTGCCGGAGTCCAGCGGTCCTCCGCGGGCGTCCACGAACAGGCGCGCGCCGAGGCCCTCGACGAGGTGGCGCTCGACGCCCAGCTCGCCGCCGATGAGGATCGAGGGGCCAGCGAAGCCTGCGACTCCTCCGCCAGCGCGGGCGCGCATCATCAGCGACCAGGTGTCGGTGCGAGCGGGAGCCGCGCTCTCTCGGATGGTCTCGACCACGCGCGTCACCGCCGCCTCGGGCGGCGGCGGCGTGAACAGGTAGGCGGTCCCCAGCAGCTCTC
>NZ_JALHPM010000366.1:0-2935 GCF_022842525.1 Luteitalea sp. | reverse complement strand
GGGTCATTCGGGAGTGGGTAGGGAGGATCATCAGGTCGCCAGGAACTCGGGGACGGGACCGGTGAAGCCGGGTCCATAAGGCATACGATGTGAGGCGGGACGACGTTGGGCGAGGGGGCGGACGCGCTCGCCGGACCCGGCCGCGACCGTCGCGGTTGTGGGACGATGCCCGGTGGGAGAACTTTGGGGTATTCGTCGGGCAGCTTCTGCCTGCTCTCCTACTTCGTCGATGTCCCGCCCCCGCCAAGAGTCCAAGTCCCCATGACGTCTCTCTCCAGTCTCTCCCGCACTCGTGTGCTCGTCGCGTCGGCGCTGGCCGCGCTGACTCTGTCCGCCGCACCGCTCGCCGCCCAAGCCACGGGCGCCAAACCGCCTGCCAAGACCGGCATGGAGGGGATGGACCACAACGCCCACATGAAGGCTGGTGCCAAGGAAGCCGAGCCCAGCACCGGCTGGAAGGAGCTGGACGCCTACCACATGCTCATGATGGCCACCTGGCACCCCGCCAAGCAGAACGGCGACATGGCGCCGCTCAAGGCGAAGGCGAAGGAGATGGTTGCGTCGGCCAAGCTGCTGGCAGCCTCGACCCCGCCCAAGGCGTGCGCTACGCCCAAGCTCAAGGAAGCGGCCACCAACCTGGCGCCGCAGACGCAGGATGTGGCCGACATGGTTGCCAAGGGCGCCGACAACAACGCGCTCAAGGACGCCCTCAAGGTGCTGCACGACAAGTTCGACGTGCTCGAGGAAGGCTGCTCCCCGATGAAGCACGACATGAAGCACTAGGGAAGACTACGTCGCTTCGAAGGTACCGAAGCGAATCGGAAGTCCAGCTCGCACATGCCACGCACCGCGCGCCATCACATGATGCGCGCGGTGTGTCGCATCCAGCACCACGAGATCGGCATCGCCACCGACTTCGATGCGCCCCTTGTGTGGCAGGCGAAGCAACCGCGCCACATTGCTCGTGAAGGCCGGCAGCACGTCCTGCAATGCGAGACCATCGCTCAACAACTCGGCGATCGTTTCCAACAGTGCGCCGGAGTCGCCGACGCCCATCTGCACCACGCGTCCGTCCGCATCGAATCGCGGCAGACATCCGCCGCCGTCGGAGCTCACCGTCACACGATCACGCGGTGCGCCGCTTTCGAGATACCGCGCCAGCGCACTCGCGGCACTCCACGCATCTTCGTCCTTCGCGACCGGAAATGCCGTGATGTCGATGTGACAGCCGAGTGACGTGAGGGATAGCGCTTCGTCGAACAGCGCCTTGCGTCGATTGACATGCGTGGGATTGAAGACGCGCGCCGGCAACTCGCTGTTCACCAACGCATCGCGAATGAGCGCGAGTCCGCGCTCGCCGTCTCCGAGATGGAGGTGCACGATGCCCGCCTTGCCGGTCATCAGTCCGGCCACGTGCGCCTCCGACGCGAGTCGCAACAGTTCGTCGAGCGTCGGTTGGCTCGAGCGGTGATCGCTGATCGCTACTTCGCCGACGCCGATGATACGGTCGATCTGCGCGATGTCGCCGCGCACCGAGCCGGTGAGCGTGGTTGGCGGCAAGTGATAGCCGCCGGTGTGACACCACGCGCTCAGCCCTTCAGCGATCAGTGCGCGTGCGGTCACCACCAATTCGGCGGTGGAGCGCGTAACGTCATCCGTGCCCAGCACACCGATCGCCGTCGTCACGCCGCCGCTCGTGTAGCGTGTGAGCATCGGTGGCGGTACGCGCGATGCAGGACCGGCCTCGCCGCCGCCACCCGTGAGATGCACGTGCCCGTCGATGAGGCCAGGCACGAGCCGCATCCCATCGAGATCGACCACCGTCGCGCCGAGACTCGCCGGAAGATCAGGCAGCGATGGTCCCATCCAGAGCACGCGCTCGCCTCCGATCAGCAGGTCACAGCGCCCCTTGGGCTCGGGGGCGAATACATCGGCGTTGCGCAGGACGGTGAGCATGCCTGAACGTTACCGAACCGAGTCGGCGCGCGTTAGCTTCCGTCATCATGCCTTCACGCCCACATCCCGACGTTGCGCGAGGCTGGATCATCCCCATCGGCGGCAAGCTCGCCGATGATGCGATCCTCGATCGGTTCGTCGCACTCAGCGGCGGCTCCAGCGCACGCATTGCCGTCATCCCCACGGCCTCCAGTGAACCCGACATTGGCACGTACTACGAACGTGTCTTTGCCAAGCATGGCGTCCGCAACGCCAAGTCGCTCCGTTTCGAACGACGCAGCGATTGCGATGATTCAGATTGGCTCGACTGGTTGTCCAGCGCGACGGGTGTCTTCATCACCGGTGGAAACCAGCTCAAGCTCACCGCAACGCTCGGTGGCACACCGGTCGCCAAGTTGATGCGCATCCGCAATGCCGCGGGCGTGCACATCGCCGGCACCAGCGCTGGCGCGGCGTTTCTCAGCGAACACATGATCGCGTTTGGGGAAGAAGGCGCGACACCACGCGCAGGCATGGTTACCATGTGCGCGGGTCTTGGTCTTACCAACCGCGTCATCGTCGATCAGCATTTTCGTCAGCGCGATCGCTTGGGGCGCCTGCTCACCGCACTCGCCTACAATCCCTTCTCCGTCGGACTTGGTGTCGACGAAGACACGGCCGCGTTCATCAGCCCCGACGAAGTGGTGGAAGTGATGGGCAGTGGCGCCGTCACGCTCGTCGATCCGTCGGAAGTGGAGTTCTCGAGCATTGCCGAAGCAAAGCCGGGCGAAGCCGTGACACTGCTCGGCGTCAAAGTGCACGTGCTCACACCGGGCGCGACGTTCAACCTCCACACGCGGCAGCCATTCGGCGCCAGCGTCTTCGCTTCCGGCGACTGAGACTCATGGAAATACTCGATCGGTCCGTGTACGTGGGGCCAAGTCACTACGCGCACTTTCCGGTCATTCGCCTCGAGCTCGATCTTGGCGCGCTGGAACAG
>NZ_JALHPM010000365.1:573-2951 GCF_022842525.1 Luteitalea sp. | reverse complement strand
CGCGGGGCCCCTCAAGGCAGCCGAGCATCGCGGGGCCCGTAGCTCAATGGTTAGAGCCGGCGGCTCATAACCGTCTGGTTGCAGGTTCGAGTCCTGCCGGGCCCACCACTTCGGTACAAAACTGTGAACCACCGGCGGCGCCGCTCCGCCCGACAGAACGGCCTGTTCCAGAACGTCTTTTCGGCCCATGATCCGCACCACCGCATCGTCGACCTCGATCCGGTCGACGATCGAGCGAATGTAGGCCTTGCGGAACGGGATCTCGCCCGAATTGATGCGTTCGCGCATGAGCCGGGCGAAGCGATCGAGGGCGAGCGGGCCGATACGTTCCGTCGCACGTGTCCCCGACTGCGCGCGTTCGAGCGCCCCCAACGCCGCTTTCTGCGTGGCCTTCAGGGAGGCGATGCGCTCCTTCAGGATGGCGTCCATGGGGGCGACACCCTCCTCGACGAGCCTGTAGAGACGCCGGAGCCGTTCGCTCGCATCCTCCGCCTCGCGCGCCAGCGCCGCGATCCGCCGGTCGACGGCTCCTTGCTTGTTGGCCAGCCTCTCGGCAAGCGAGGCCAGCGTTTCCGCCAGCCGTTGGGGGTCGAGAAGATGGTCCGTCAGATGCCCGGTCACCAGCCTGTCCAGCTTGTCCATGCGGATCGAGCGCCCTTTGCAGGCGGTCTTGCCCTTCGTCAGGGCACTGTTGCAGGAGTAATAGCGATAGACGTCGCCCGATCGTGACGTGCCGGCGCGCAGCGCCATGCTGGCTCCGCATGTGGCGCAGGTCGCAATACCGGTCAGCAGAATGGGACCGCTGACGACTCTCGGCGGAGTGACGCGCGGATTGCGGTCCGCGAGCGCGTTCTGGACGGCATCGAACTCGGTCGCGCCGACGATGGCTTCGGCTTCGCAGTGGACGTGCTCGGCTTCGTCCTTGATCTTGCCCGTCCGGGCATTCCTGCGATTGAACCTCAACCGGCCGCTGTAGACTGGGTTGGTCAGAAGCCCGTGCACGCGGCCGACACCCCACAGGCCGCCGGTGCGGGTGCGATAGCCGTGCGCGTTGAGCCAGACGGTGATGGCCTTGATCCCCATCGGCCCTGAACCCTGGTCACCTTCGAGGACCAGCTTGAACATGAGCCGGACGGTCTCCGCATCCACCGGGTCGACGGCAAGCTTCTTCTTGGCCCGACCGCCGCGCCGCTCGGTCTCGACCACCTTGTATCCGAGCGGAGGCTGGGAGCCGTTCCAGAAGCCCTGGCGTGTGTTCTCCTTCATCGCCCGCAGGACGTGCTTGGCGTTCTCCTTCGACTGATACTCGTCGAAGAGCGCGATGACCTGCCGCATCATGACCTGGGCCGGGTCGTCGCCGAGTTCCTGGGTGATGGAGACCAGCTTGACACCATGTTTGGCGAGCTTGCGGAGGTAGAACTCGAGGCCGTAAGCATCGCGGAAGAAGCGGGAGAACGAGTGCACGACAATCACGTCGAACGCGTTCTCGCCGTCGCAGGCGCGCTCGATCATGCGCTGGAACTCGGGCCGTTTGTCGTCGGTCGCCGAGGCGCCGGGCTCGACGTACTCGGCCACGATCTCCATGCCCCGTGCGGAAGCCCATGCGGTCGTCTGCGCCTTCTGGTCGGGGATCGACAGGTCGTGCTCAGCTTGCCGACCCGTCGAGACGCGCAGATAGGCGGCGGCGCGGAGGGCCGAAGCGGGCCTTTCAGCACCCTGCGTTTGCGGAGCACCGCGCGTTCGCGCAGACCGCGCCGGCATGCGCTTCGCCTCGATGTCGTCCATGTCACGTCCCTCCCGTGCACACATTCAGGCCCACGAACGAAGGCTAGCCATGGAAGCGGGCAGGACAAGGGTGGCGTTCAAGCCTTCTCACTGTCGTCAGCCTGCTTCGCGTGACCAAGCAGCTCGCGCAGCTCCCGCTCGAGATAGGTTTCGATCACGTCGAGCTCCGCCCGGCCGATCGGGAGCCTGGGGCCGAAGTTGTTGCAGACGACGGGATCGAGTGGGACGGTCGAGCGACGCGCGCTCGACCGTGGCGGGCCGCGGCACGTGGGCTGCGCCATACTATCGGCTTTGCTCGGGTCAATGGAGGCCTCCGGCTGGGACTGTGTCCGATCGTTCTGGCCGGCGCTCAGAACAATAACTTCAGCAGCTCCTTGTGCTGCCGGACCGACGCGCGTCGTCCAGAGTGGCCAAGCATCACCGTTGGCGACAAGACGCAGCCGCGGTGCAATTTCTGCTTTTCGTTGCTTGCGCTTCCAGTCGCGTGCAACGACGGATGCGACGCGCGAGGGCGCGCCGACCACTGGTCGCAAAGCGTGCTCGAACGCATGAGTCTCCAATGGCGCCGCGGCGGCGCGTCCTTGATCCCATTC
>NZ_JALHPM010000365.1:0-563 GCF_022842525.1 Luteitalea sp. | reverse complement strand
CAGGATGTGACGATGGTTGTTCTGCCGGTTGCGCGGAGCGCGGGGCATTGCTCGCTATCTGCGCGGCCACGCGATAAGCGCGGAACACCCGTGGCACCGCCTCGTTGCTTCCAGTGGCCAGATAGCGAGGACCGATGTCGCTCGCAGGGCCAGTCTCGACGGTCAGTCTCAAATGCGTGGGCGACAGTCCAATCTCTGCCCAGTTGTGACGGCTCAGCACATCGGCTTGCCAGTCGGAGAGCATGAGCACCCCGGCGAAAGCAATGAATATCGCCAGCACACCGATCAACACGGCTGCTGCCATGTGCACCGCGCCCAGTGTGCCGAAGGTGGCGGCGGCGCCCGCAACGGGCGAAAGCGCGCTGAGCCGGCTCATCTACCAGAGGATGTCTCGCGCGGGCGGCAGCTCGTGCTCAGCCATGCGCACCGTCCTTGGCCGGGTCCGCCGGCTCTGGTGAATTGGCTGGGTGCCGAGATTTGAAGCCGCCGGCACCATATGTCCGCGCTGCTGTCTCCAGGACGTCCGCCACCCATCCACCGTCCGAGACGACCCGCCGACCGAC
>NZ_JALHPM010000364.1:0-2958 GCF_022842525.1 Luteitalea sp. | reverse complement strand
CGTCAAGGACCGTTCGAAGGACATCATCATTTCAGGCGGCGAGAACATATCCTCGCTCGAGATCGAGGAAGTTCTCTACCGTCACACTGAGATCATGGAAGCCGCCGTCGTCGCCCGTCCCGATCCGACCTGGGGTGAAAGCCCGTGCGCGTTTGTGACGCTGAAGTCCGGCGCCAAGCCGGTTACGTCCGACGACGTGATCGCATTCTGCCGCGCCAACATGGCGCCCTACAAGATCCCGCGCACGGTCGTGTTCGGGCCGTTGCCCAAGACCTCCACGGGCAAGATCCAGAAGTTCGTGCTGCGCGATCAGGCCAAGGCGCTGGGGTAGAGCTTCGTGCGATCAATCGCACTCGCTCCATTTTGCGCTCACGGCATCTGCGCTCACGGCCAGTGGGCCTGCGCAGGCGCGGCGTAGCGATACCCGGCCGCATTGGCGGGCACAAAAATGCACGATGCGCTGGCGAGCGGTTTCAACGTCCCCCACGATTACCAGGACCACCGCCTGGCTGGAACTCGTCGCCGCCACGACCACCACCACGACGCTGGCCCCAACCGAAGTGATTGCGCCAGGAGAGATAAGCGCGCCGCTCGGCAGCCGTCATGCGCTCGCCGATTTCCGGCAAGATGCGCTGGACGGCTTGCCGCAGCTGCGTTTCCGCTTCCGACAATCGCTCCTGGGCGGCAACGAACGCCGCCTTGTCGAACGGATCGGCGACGAAGAGGCGCGCAGCTTCCGCCCTGGCGCGCCGGACTGCCATGCGGAGAGGTCTCAATACGCCGGGCCGGTCGTGGGGGCCTGCGCGGCGCAACTCCTCCCGACGTTCGGCGGGCAACGTGCTGACGAACGCGGGCAGGCTCGTTTCGACGCCACCACCTGTGATCGCGATGTTGGCGCGGACGTGCCAGAGCGAGCGGGCGACTGCTCCGATCAGCAATGCATTGAGCGCGAGGGACGCGATAAGCAGAAAGCGTGGCCAGCGCCGCGGCTTCACCACGCTGGATTTGGGCGCTTCGACCGTCATGGCGTCTCGTCCTCGCCGAGATCTTCCGAGAGCGTGGAGTACACAACACTGGAGATCCCTGCGGCGTCCGCCAGTTCCTGCACGACAGGCCCGACGTTGAGGCTGCCCCCGGCAAAGACACCCACGAGCAGGCTCGCGGCCAGCAGGCCAGCGGCCTGCCATTGCCGCTCGAACGAGCGTCGTGGCGGCGAGGCCCGCTCACGCGCCGGGAACGGCACCACGCGGGATCCAGCTTGCTGTGCCGGTTGCTGTGACATCGCCGCTGCGACGATGCGGTCGGTGAGTGCGCGTGACGCTTCCGGTGACCGCTCCGCCGGCGCATCGCGAGCGGTCGCAATTACACGGTCGAGCGCGCGCGCTTGTGCCAACAGCGCTTGTGCGCCGGGACGGCCCAACATCGCTGCGATGCGCGGCGCGACATGCGCTGGCCAGCGCTCCGCGTCGCCGCCCCAGATGTCGAGTAGCTCGGCCAGTTCGTCGAGCGCGTCGTCGTGTTCGCCGATCATGAAACCACCTCTACCCAATAACTGTTCTCCGCGTGAAAATCCGTCATACCTCACCCGCCTCACCAGGCAAAAGCTGGCGCCATTCGTCCTTCAGTGTCCCGCGCAACGCGCGCCTGGCACGCGATAGCAGGGATTCGACCGCCTCGTCAGAGACGCCGAGGACAGCAGCCACTTCGATCTGGCTGAGGCCCTCGTAGTGGAACAGTACCAGCGCCTGCCGTTGCCGCTCGGGCAGAGCGAGCAGCGCTTGCTGCACGCGCGCCGACATGTCGTCCTCGACGAGAGAGGTCAGCTGGCTGGCCGCGACCGGCCGATCCGGCACCTCGTCCATCACATCCGTGCGCGATCGAGCCCGGATGCGATCGATACAAAGGTTCGACGTCACCCGCCGTAGCCACGGCCGAAGCCCACCGGCCCCGATCTCGAGCCCGCCGCCGCCCTGCCACAACCTGATCATCGCTTCCTGCGCTACGTCGTCGGCCTCGGCATCGTCGCGCAACATCCGCCGCGCGACGCCGGTCACGAGGTGCAGATGTCGCTCGACCAGCGTGCGGAATGCCGTCCCATCGCGTTGACGAATACGGCCCAGCAGCTGGCGATCGTCATCTTCGGCCGTCGTCATGCTGCTCCAGCTCGGGCCGCTCTCCGGATACCGGTGCAGCACCGGCACCTCCCGACCCTCCCGGAAGTAAGCGACGGTCGCCCGATTGGCAACCTCGCGTGTTCCCGGCGAGCCGGAACGCCTGGGCATGACGGGCTCTACTTGCGTTCGGGCGCACCTGTGCCCGTGCCGGGTGTCTGGGGTCCCTGGTCTGGACCGCCCTGGTCCGGCCCGCGGCCGCGTCTGGGCCTGAAGTCCTGGCGATCGATGCGGCCGTCGCGATTGATGTCGCGCTCGGCGAACCGCTCCTTGGCAGCGGCAAAGAACTGCTCGCGCGTGACGCGGCCATCCTTGGCGCCGTGCGCGTGCATGAAGCGGCGGACGCGGTAATCCGTCATTTCCTTGGCGATGACCTCGCGGTCGGCCGCATCGACCGCGCCGTCCTTGTTGCGATCCATCAGATCGAAGCGGCGTCCGGCGTCCGCCAGCATCTCCTCGAGCGTGACGACACCGTCCTTGTCGGCATCCGCTGCAATGAAGCGACCCAATCCGCCCATCATGCTGCCACGGCCACCGGGCCCGGCACCTTTGAGCACATTACGGCCACGCATCACCGGCGGCAGGTCTGCTTCGGTAATGCGGCCGTCGCCGTCGAGATCCATGCGTGCGAAATCACGCCGGACGCGATCCAGCACTTCGACACGGGTGGTACGCCCGTCGCGATCGGCGTCGGCACGGCCCATCGCCCGGCTGGTCATTCGATCGGCCATCCACTCCCGCATGCGACCACGGCGTTCCGAGCTGGCGCCGGTCATCGCAGATTCGA
>NZ_JALHPM010000363.1:0-2985 GCF_022842525.1 Luteitalea sp. | reverse complement strand
CATGCGCGCCACGAGCGAGGCTTCGGCCTTGGTCAGCGTCGCATTGGTCGCGACGACGCCCAGGGTCGTGTTCTCCGCCGGGGCAGGCGGCGTCGTCAGGCCCTCGCGCACCAGCACGCGTGCATCGGCGAGACGACGGCCGTCGCTCGTGCGCACCCCGGCGACGACGGCCCCCGTCGACGGGTCGATCACGTCGCCTCGCGCGTTCACGGCGACCATGGCGGCGACGACGATGCCGTTGGGCAGGCGGATCGAGGCGCTGCCGAGACCGCCCTTCATCGCGCGAGCAAGGCCGTGCAGTTTGCCCACCGTGGCGCCGGCGCCCGCACCCACGTTGCCCTGCGCCACCGCCGCAGACGACGCGCCAGCCGCGGCGGCACGACCGCAGGCGGCGTCCGGGCGGATGCGAGGGTCGCCGATCCCGAGATCGAAGAGGATGGCGGCCGGCACGATCGGCACCCGCACCGGGCCCACGGGGTAGCCGATGCCCTCGCCTTCGAGCCAGGTCATCACGCCGGTCGCGGCGTCGAGGCCGAACGCACTGCCGCCGGCCAGCACGATGGCGTGCACCTGCTGGACGGTGTTGAGGGGATCGAGGAGGTCGGTCTCGCGGGTCCCGGGCGCCGCGCCCCTGACGTCGACGCCGGCGACGGCGCCGTCGCGCGCCACGACGACCGTGCAGCCGGTGGGGCGTTCAGCGCGGACGGCATGCCCCACCAGGAGGCCGTCGACATCGGTGAGAGTGCCGTTCATCGAACTCCGTGACGTGGCAGGCTGCGCCGCGAGCCCCACGGACGAAAGCGTCAACACCCACGCCGCGAGCAATCTCGGGAGCACGGGCTCATCGTATCGCGGTCGGGCGGGGCTGACGCTCGCGTGCCTCGTGCGCCCCGGAGGCGAGCCGCCTGCACGGCCACAGTGGTTTCAAGGACAAAGAGTCAGCGGCAGAGGTGACATCCCTACCCCTTCTGTGTGGCGGAAAGAGGAATCGCCACGAAACCAGAGCAAATCGAGAGAATTCGAACCTGGCACTTCGCTTGCCAATAGAAGGGCATCTGGCCGGACCGACGCCGTGTCGGGTTCAGGATTCGGATCGGACGCTTCCTCATCTCGCGGAGTTTTCATGTACAAGCAGGTCCTCGTTCCCCTCGCCCTCGTCTTCTCGGTCGCCCTGGTCACCCCCGCGCACGCCGACACCATCGCGGTCGGCGACTGGGTGCGGATGTCCGACGCGCCCGGTGCGAACGCCCCCAATGGCGGTGGCGCGTTCACGGTGACCGGCCCGAGCGACTCGTGGGTCTCGTTCTGCCTCGAGGCCACCGAGACCATCAACTTCAGCCAGGACTTCTACGTGGCCGGCATCAGCGATGCCGCGATGGGTGGCGGACCGGGCTACAGCGCCGGCACGGGCGGCGACCCGCTCGATCTGCGGACGAAGGCCATCTATCACCGGTACCGGTCGGGCACGTCGGGCTGGTCGGGCGCCGACGTCCAGCTGGCCATCTGGTTCATCGAGCAGGAGGTCTTCGGGGTCACCAACGGCGTCGTGAGCTGGGCGAACATGAACGCCACGTCGCACGACTTCGGCGGCTACCAGGTCAAGGTGATGAACCTGCGCACAGGTCCCAACGGACGCGACTCGCAGGACCAGCTGATGATGCAGCCGGTGCCTGAGCCCGTGTCGCTGCTCCTGCTCGGCACCGGCCTGGCGTCGGTCGCCATCGCTCGCCGCCGCAAGGTGGCCTGATTCGGGCTCAGGGCTCTGGGCTCGAGGCTCAGCACACGCAGGCTTCAGGCTCAGGGCTCAGGGCTCAGGGGCGACCTCGACACGGGGTCGCCCCTGCTGCGCGAGGACGGCATCCAGCACGGGGTCCAGATGCTGGAAGAAGACCGAAGCGTAGCGGGCCGCGCTGTCGTCGGTGAGGTGCGAGGCATCCATCGTGCGCAAGTCGGGCACCTCAGGGGCGACGAGCGGCACGCCCACCATGTCGGCGAGCATCTGGGCGTGCGTCAGGGACACATCGCGCCCGGGGACGAGGACGAAGATGACGCGCCCTCCCGCCTCTTCCACCGTCTCCTTCAAGGCCCGGGCCAGTTCGAGGTTGTGCGGACGCACCGTATCCCTGCCGCGGTAGAAGGGCGCCAACCGTGATCCCTCGCCGAAATCGGTGGCGATGAACCACGAGCCGTCTCGCGTCGAGCGGTAGATCACGAACTCGCGCTCGCTGGCCCACAGGTCGGGGACGTGCGGCACCACCCGATGCAGCGCCCGTCGCACGACGTGGCTCGCCCCGGCCTCGACCTGGACCTTCCAGGCGTCGAAGGCGGTGTCGCGCAGCACGCGCTCGCCCCAGGGCGAGGTGACGCCTCCGAAGAAGTTGTCGACATTGACGATGACGACCTTCGGATGCAGGTCGTGCCGCCGCATCACCTCGAGCGGAAAACGGTGCTGCTCTTCGTGGCCGAACCCGAGGGCGAACGGGCGGAGGCCGCGGCTGGCGAAGTACCGCCCGAGCGCGTCGCCGCGCAACGCGAACATCAAGCGGGAGTTGCCCAGCAGCAGGACGTCGGCCCGCTGCATGTTGCCCAGCAGGTCGTCGTCGGTGCCGTGCAGCAGCACGTGATGGTCGACATGGCCGCCCCGGTCGTGGGCGAGCACGTGATCGGGTGGCGCGGCGGCGGCCGTCGCGATGTCGAGCGTGTGGCGACGCAGGGCGGTGCCCTTCCAGAGGGCCCAGCCGGCACTCACGCACACCAGCCACGACAGGCCCCCCAGGGCCATGGCCGCGATCGCCTGCCGTTCACGCACGCGTGACAGTCGCATCCTCGCCAGCATAACGCGGCCCCTGGCGGGTAGGGCCCGCTGTTGGGGCCCGCCGTTGGGAGGGCCCTCAGCGGCGGTGGGTAGGGCCCGTTCTCCGAACGGGCCGTCACGATCGTGTCGCCGCGGTGGTGTCGTCCGTGACGGCCGCGGTGGTCTGACGG
>NZ_JALHPM010000362.1:0-3028 GCF_022842525.1 Luteitalea sp. | reverse complement strand
CTCCGCGAGCGCGGCGGCCAGGGCGTCGGCGTCGCCAGGCGCCACCGCGCGGCCCAGGCCGCGGGCCCGCACGAGATCGCCGAAGTGATCGCCCTCGGTACACACGATCGGCAGCCGCGCCCAGAGGTAGTCGAGCATCCGGGTGCGGAAGGCGTAGCGCGTTTCGAGATGCGCGTGGTGGGTGCTGACCCCGAGATCGGCTTCCATGAGGTAGAGCGCGCGCTCCTCGTAGGGCACCCAGTCGTTGAAGATGACATGCGATCCCGCGACGCCGAGCGACTCGGCCAGCGCCCGTGATCGCGCGACCACCTGCATCGGCGCCACCTGCGGATTGGGGTGCTTCACGCCCATGAAGAACAGCTTGATGTCGTCGCGCTGTCGGGCCAGCTGCGCCACGGCCGCGATCAGGGTCTCGGGATCCTGCCAGTCGAGCAGCGACCCTCCCCAGAGCAGCACGCGGTCGGTGGGACGGATCGCCGGGTGCACGCCCTTCATCACCCCGCCGGGCAGGCCCCTCGCGATGCGCGCACGACGGGCACGGTCGGCGGCGAGGCTGATCGCCTCCGAGGGCAGGCCGAACGGGACGACATCGATGAGGGACCGCAGGTCGGCGTCACGCGCCAACGTGCGCGGATTGACGCGGCCCGCGGTGTGCAGCGTGCCGATCCAGAAATCCCGCTGCCGCTCGCTGGCGCAGATGAAGTAGTCGGCCTGCTGCAGCTGTGCGTTCTGCACACCGAGGATCGCCGCGGCGTCGGCTTCGTGCGAGACCGGCACCATCGAGCCGGCCGATCGGTGCTGTTCGAGGTGCTCGATCGTGAACGGGCAGTACAGGTCGGCCACGATCGGGCAGACCAGCGCGGTGAGGAAGGGGTAGGACGTCAAGGCGAACCCCTGCACCACCAGCGCGTCGGCGCTCTCGGCCTGTACCTTGAGCGCCGTCGGCCGGGACGGATCGAACGGCACGATCGCCACGCGATCGTCACGCACCTCGACCGGACCGGGCGCGCAGACCGTGACGCGCGCCGTGCGACTGAGCGCCCGCGCCATCTCGAGGACACGAATGGCCGGGCCCGACATGTTCGTTCGCAGCGCCTCGTGGGTCACGAGCACGACGTGCGGCCGGATGCCGAGCCGCGCCCGCAGGCCCAGCGCCTCGACCAGCGCCTTCTGGGCCGCGCGGTACGAGCGTCGTCCGTCGAGTTCATCGAACGGGCGGCCGAGAAACGGCAGCACTTCGTCGTCTGGCACGCGCCGGCGTCGTTGCTGATCGCCGCGCAGGGCCAGCAGACGTGGCAGGTCCTGCAGCAGCGCGCCGATCGCCGCGAACTCCGGCATGGGGATTCGGGCGAGGACGCGTGTGCCGCTGGGGGCCGCGGCCCCGGCGTCCTGGCTCGACGCGGTGAAGTCGTAGACGCCGGCGCCAATCGCGTCGCGGCGTGCCGGCTCGAGCCACGGCCGCAGGCGATCGCGCAGAGGCGACCGGAGCCACGCCAGATCCTGGGCGACCCGCAGGCCGGCCAGCGCGAGGACGACCGGCAGCACGTGCGGCAGGGTGCGGTCGTCGTAGTTGCGCAGGGCGATCCACAGCGCGTTGCGCGCCAGCAGGAAGCGCTTGTGCGCGTGCGGTTGCGTCGACACCGTGGCGCCGTGCCGGTGATACGCGACGGCCTCGGCGACCGTCCGGATGCCATGGCCGGCCATGCGCAGCCGCCACCCGAGGTCGACATCGTCGTAGTAGGCGAACAGGGCCGGATCGAAGCCACCGGCGTCCTCGTAGGCCCGTCGGGTCGCGGCGAAGGCGCCGCCGTTGGGGAAGAAGGACTCGGCCAGTGCCATGCCGGGGGCGTAGGTCTGGCCGTACTGCTCCTGATAGCCGCGGGCTTCGAAGCTGGCGGTGCCGCGCACGAAGTCGATGGCGCTGCCATCCCAGCTCATCACGCGCGCGCCGACGCAGGCCGCCTGATCATCGAGGCGCTCGACGAGACGCGAGACGAAGCTCGGCTCGAACTTCATGTCGTTGTTGACGAACAGGAAGATGTCGCCCGTGGCGGCCGCGACGCCGGCGGCGTTGCCGCCCGTGAACCCGAGGTTCTCGGGCAGGGCGACCACGCGCACCGACGGGAAGTGCTCGGCGAGATGGGCCCGGCTGTCGTCGGTGGAGCCGTTGTCCACGCAGATCAACTCGAGCAGCGCGGCCGGGTAGTCGCTGGCGATCAGCGAGGAGAAGCAGTCGTCGAGGTGTGTCCGTCCGTTCCAGTTGACGACGATCACCGAGACCCGAGGGCGCGCCGTCGGCAGCCCCGTCGGGACGTCCGGCCGTGCCGTCTCGGCCGAGACGACGTGTGGCGTGCGGGCCAACCCGCGGGCGTCGCGTGATCGCACGAGGTCCGGCAGGTCGAGGGCAAAGGCCTGCAGTGCCGCCAGCGGCACGGCGGTGCCGACCTCGTCGGCCGGCCACAGCGCGTCGGGCGGCGGGCCGCCGAGACGCGTGCGGAGGCGGGTGGCGAGTGAGGAACGCCCCCAGTCGCCGCCGAACGACACACCACGCGCGTCGATGCCGGTGGAGCGCCACGCCGTGGCCAGCAACGTGGTCAGCGGCGCGGCCAGGGCCTGCCCCAGATGCTCGGCCGGCGCATGGGCGAACGCCAGCCGCAGCTGGTTCCGCCACGCGAGGAACGTGCCCACGCCGTGTGCGTAGGGATACGACTCGGCAGTCACGTCCACGGGCGCCGTCGGCGGACGCACCACGATGCCGCCGGCGCGATGAAGCCGGGCGGCCAGATCGTCCACCAGTCCGAGGGACCACAACGTCGTGTCGAGTCCACCGACATCGAGGAGCGCCTCGCGCTGCACCGCCCACACGGGCGGGTCGGCCAGGCCTGGCAGGTCGGCGGAGACGGCCTGCAGGAGCGTCGCCTCGTACGTCCCGACGCCTGCATCCTCGACCGGTCCGTCGACCGTGCCTGCGCGGCGCGGCACCACCAGGGCGGCACCGTCCAGCGCCTGGACGAGCGTGCGGATCGTC
>NZ_JALHPM010000361.1:0-3050 GCF_022842525.1 Luteitalea sp. | reverse complement strand
ATGCGCTGTCGCGGGTGGGTTGCATTCTCCCGCGCACCATGGCATTAGCGCGGCCCGCTCGGAGCGCGGGCGTAGCTCAGGGGTAGAGCACGACCTTGCCAAGGTCGGGGTCGAGGGTTCGAATCCCTTCGCCCGCTCCAGTCGGTTTCCCAACCTCACATCTCCCTTCCCCCGGTAGCGTCGTGAACCGCAGGTTCCCTGGGGTTTTGCCGCGACGGCTTGAGGGTTGGAGAACGCAACGACCCCGGAAATCGCTCTCCGGAGGCCCCGAGTTCTCCGAAGCTTGGGGGTAGCCCGATTTAACCCTCAAGCTCTATCCTGCTGAAATTGCACTGTTTGCGCCGGGCTAGGCTTGGGATATTTCAGCAAGACGATTGCCCAGCGAAGGGTACCGGAGCATGCAGAATCTCCCCTGATCCTTGACCCTTTCATTGGCTTTGGACGGGTTTGTCAGTCACGCCGTAGGCGAAGCCGATAACTCGAAGCGCTTGTTGGCGAGGAAGGTGCACGCTGAACGCTGCCTTCCGCGGCCGAAGTCCTTCTAGCGCAGTCGCCCCGTGGCGAGATCGAGGTATTCCCTAGCCCGCATCCGATATTGAATTACCAGCTGATCCTACCCATCAGCCGGCGAACGCTCTCCATGGCCAGCGATAGAAATTGATCGTCGCCCCTCGCAAAGCCGGCCTCGAGCAGACGACGGCGGGTGTCCGGCTCCTCGAACGACGCCAGAATCGCATCGCGGTGCTCGCTGTCCCATGCCGCCCTACCAATCGGGGACCAAACGAAGTCCCGCTGGCTGGTGGCGCTGTGCGCCGCCATCAGGTCCTCCTTGGTGGCGCGCAAGGTGATGAAGGCCAGTGCTCCGAGGACCTCGAATGCCTCGAACAGCCGCGTGAACTCGCGGGCCGCAAGGAGGTAGTCCTTCGTCCAGCCGGAAAGGACATCGTGGAGGTGGTCGCTTAGCGGGGTCTTCCTACGCTCCAACCCCTCCAACTGCTGCCAGATATTCTGCTCTCCACCGGCCCACGCGCCGAGCAGCAGCGTGCTGACGATGGGTTCGGAGTCTCGCCGGGACGTGGCGATTCGCTGTGAGAACCACCTAAACAGCGCTTCGTGACGCCCTCCCTTCAGCAGGCCGAGCCCGTAGGCGTAGAGCAGGAGCACGGCGGGGTACGCCCGCATCTCGATCCACAGCGTGGTTCCGCTGACCGACGGCTGCTGCGCCAGGTCGCGCACGATCTCGCTCGCTAACGCCAGGTCGGCGCCATCGCCCCAGCGTCCCATGGCTCCGAAGACCCGGCCCAGGGCCTCCGTGTTGACCTCGCACCTGGATACGCGCCTGCGGAATTGCTCCGCCGACCATTGCGCCTGCACGCTGAAGGATGGCTCGGCGAGCCTCTCTACGAGGCGCCCGTGCTCGTCCGCCAATAGGTCGTTCAGCCGAATTCGGTGCTCTGGGCGCGCCAAGTATTGCTTAGCCGTGGCGACAAGCAGCTCCGTGCTCTGCACGTTCGGCCGCTGCGTTGCCGCCAGTGCCTCGACCCGCCGCCGAAGGCCATCGAAGAAGGAGTCGGCTTCCGCGATCGGCAGCATCGTTCCGCGTCGATGCCGGAGCAGGTCCTCGCCCTGGTGCGACAGTGCTCCCCTTGAGGCCCAGTAGAAGGGATAGCGCCGGCTCGGCGCCCGCTGAATGGCTGCGCGGAGGGCGTGATCCCAGTCGCCGGACCAGCCGCAAGCGATGAGGCCGTGCTCGTCGAAAACCCGATCGAGGAGGGCGTTCATCGGCGCCGAGTAAGCGCCCAACTCCTCGTTGGTGTTCTTGATTCGGCTGTCCAGGTAATCGCCGTGCAGTTTCACGAGGAAGCAGCGGCTGTGCGTTAGAGGGACAGCCCCCTGGAGATCGTCGTCGGACCGAATGACGGTGGGCTCCACGCCGGCCTCCCGCAGCGCGTTCTCCATCAGTCGATCGAAGTTGGTCGTGAGAATGACACGGACGAAGCCCTCCCGAACCAGCCAGGCGATCGCGTGGTGCGCCCTTGTGGGCACCTTCCGACCCTCCTGGACGTCCTCCACCGTCGGCTCGATGTAGCTGTGCAGAATGGAGCGGCGTTCGTCGGGTGACGTCGCAATCGCATCTAGGACCTCGGAGTAGTCGGGCTCCTTGCCCGTCTTCTGTCGGTACCAGGCAGCCCAGTCCGCCTGCTCGACTGCGCCCTCCAAAATGCCAACCCGCCGGACAAGGTCGAGGGTTACCTCCCATCCGGTGGGTATTTGGGCGGCGCGCGAGACGCCGGAGCCGAGCAAGACGGCGTAGACACCCCGGTTCTCGAACACGGAGAATGCCAGGGCCGTGGCAGGATCGATCATTGCGGTGGCCGTGCTGTCCAAACTGGGGTGGTGCGAAGGATGCGTCAAAAGTGCCATCCGAGGGCGCCGCCGCGCGCCAGCGCGGCGGCGCTCTCTGCCTCACTTCGAGCGGCCGGAGCCGTTCTTCGTGGGATCGTTCATCACGTAGCCCATCCCAGGCTTCGGCGTCGGCGGAAGGGGCTCGCCCCTCGTCGCCGTGCGCTCCTGCCCGGTATTGCCACCGCGCGGACCAATGAGGCCGTATTGGCCGGACGCAGGTGCCGGAGTGCCCGGCGGCAGTCGCTTGGTCATCTGCCAAGTCCTTTCACGAAACAACGCGCAGAAACTGGTGATTGCCGCTCTGACCGTGTCCGTCGTATGCACGACGTGCTGTGGACGTGTCAGTCGGCGCTGCCTTCGTGCGCTGGCCAGGCAGCTCACCGTTGGGGCGGAGCTGCAACTCCGCCCCAACTCGCTCTCCCGAGTCGCGGCAGAACGTGCCGACTATGTACGATAATCAGACGCGTCCGGCAACCTTTGACATTCGGCGTCCGTTTAGGCTACTTCTGCGGAAGGCTGGGGGACAGGTGTGTTCCGGCCCAATTCCGATTCCGTTCCAAGAAAGGGAGGGCCAATGATCACCACCGAGCAGCTTGGCCAACGCCTTCGGATCGCACGCGGCTCGGCCAGCCAGGATATGGTAG
>NZ_JALHPM010000360.1:0-3071 GCF_022842525.1 Luteitalea sp. | reverse complement strand
CGTCGGGTACGGCGCCAACGGATGCGGCAACACCGGGCGCCGCACAGACCCGGTCGAGCGGAGGCGAGCCGTGATCCCGAAAGACGTATTCGACCAGACGTTGATGAAGTTCCTGGACCCGATCCGGCCGTTCCTGGACGACCCATCGGTCTCGGAGGTGATGATCAACGGTCCCAGTCAGATCTTCATCGAGCGCAAGGGAAAGCTCACGCTGACGCAGGCGAGCTTCGCGTCGAAGGAGGCGCTGACGGCCGCGCTGCGCAACCTCGCGCAGTACGTGGGCAAGCACATCGACGAGCACCGCCCGATCCTCGAGGGGCGCCTACCCGACGGAAGCCGCGTCGAGGCCGTGCTCCCGCCTGCCGCTCCGGACGGCCCCTGCGTCGCGATCCGCCGCTTCATGAAAGAGACGCTGACGGTGGAGAAGCTGATCGGCTTCGGCTCGTTCACGCCGGAGGCCGGGGAGTTCCTGCGCAACGTCATCGCGGTGAAGGAGAACATCATCGTCGCGGGCGGCACGGGCTCGGGCAAGACCTCGATGCTCAACGCGCTCTCGGGCTTCATCACAGTCGAGGATCGGATCGTGGTCATCGAGGACAACCGCGAGGTGCAGCTCCAGCAGCCGCACATCGTGCAGCTCGAGGCGCGACCCCCCGACGCGCGTGGCAAGGGTGAGGTCTCGATCCGCAGCCTCTTCAAGGCCACACTGCGAATGCGCCCCGACCGCATCGTCGTCGGCGAGATCCGCAGCGGTGAAGCCCTCGACCTGGTGCAGGCGATGACCTCGGGTCACGGTGGCTGTCTCGCAACGGTGCACGCCACCTACCCGACCGACACGCTGAACCGCCTCGAGACGATGTGCCTGATGAGCGACATCGAGATCCCACTCTCGGCCCTCCGCGCACAGCTCGCCTCCGCCGTGGACATCATCGTGCAGACGTCGCGTCTGCGGGATGGCTCGCGCTGCGTGACGCACATCACGGAGGTCAACGGCTACGATCCGCAGACCGGCTATCGGCTCGAGGACGTGTTCGTCCGCCGCTACCACGGCGAGGACGACAAGGGCCGGGTCATCTCGACGTTCGAGCCCACCGGCTACATCCCGCACTGCACGGAGACCATCAAAGGTTATGGCCTCGACATCCCACACATCATCTATCATGCAGCGCAACAGCGAGGTCGCTGATGTCGGAAGGCTTCGTCTGCGTCAGGTGATGTGGTGAACCGAACCCGGTCGATTCGAGTAGGTCCATGAGCTGGGCTCGCGCCACACTGCGTCGCGGTACGTCGGCAGGGTCGGTCTGGCAGGTGGACCAGAACTACCCGCAGGCCCGCGTGGTCGTCGGAAGCTCACCAGCGGCCGGATGGGTCGTGACCGGTCCCGGCATCACGATGTTCCACATCGAGCTGTACTGGGACGGCAACGCCCTCTACGTCGCGGACCCTCAGGCCGCAGGCGACGTGCGCCTGAATGGTCAGTCCGTGAGCACCTGGGTGCAGGTGCAGGGTCGCGGCCAGCTCACCTTCGGCCAGGCCATCCTCGATCTCGAGACAGCCGTCGCCGAGGCCACCGCGATGGTCCGCGACCCGGGCGCCGCGCCACGCATCTCGCTCGTGGGCGAGGCGACCCGCGTCGGCGACGAGCTCGAGAACGAGCGGACCCGCGTGGCCGAGTCGATGTCGGAGATTCCGCCGTCGAAGGCGATGGTCTCCGCGCGACCTGCTCCGCCGCCAGGACGAGCGCCCGCCGCATCGATGCCCCCGGCCCCGCCGCGCCCACCGATGGCGCCGCTGCAACCGGGCCCACCACCCACACCTCCGGGACCAGCACCGACACCTCCGGGACCACCTTCGCCGGGACTTGCTGGGGGCCCAGAGCGGCCGCGTCTCGGCGGTGCGCCTGCAGGGTTCCGCCCCGAGGCCAAGACGCTCATGAGCGCGGAGCTCGCGCCCCTCGGTCAGGAGGCCACACGCATGGTGGACTCCGATGCGCTGCTGGGCGGTGGCTCGCCCGCGCCCGCCGTGGGCTTCGGAGGGGCGCCGCAGGGCTTCGGGGGGGCGCCCCAGCAAGGATTCGGAGGGGCACCACAAGGCTTCGGTGGCGCGCCCCAGGCGCCGCAGGGCTTTGGTGGCGCGCCGCAGGGCTTCGGTGGCCCGCCTCAGCCACCGCCAAGTTTTGGTGGGCCCCCGACGGCGCCCTCGATCCAGAACCCGCCGGTTGCGCCAGGCGCGGGAGCGGGCGCGCAGGCACCGGGCGGCCCGACACCGCCCGCGACGGGTGGCTTCGCCGCGCCACCTTCCTATGCCGCCACGCAGCAGCTGAGTGCTCAGCAAGGCAACAAGCTGCCCACACGTACGTGGCTGATGGTCGCTCTCTTCGTCGCCGTCGTGCTGGCATGGCTCTCGATGCCGACACCCGAAGAAGAGGCTGCGGCGGTCCGAGCGACGGTGTCGCCGACGATGGGCACGGTCGTGCCGCCGGGCCAGGACGGCGGCGTCGATGCAGGGCCGCGCCAGTACCAGAACCCGAGCACGTTCGTGCCAGTGCTGACGGTCGAGCTGCTCGACGGCGGCCTGTCGCGGACGCCCGACTCGGTGGCGGCCCAGCTGGTCACCGAGGGACACTTGGAGGACGCGCTCGCGCAATACGAAGCGCTCCGCGCCACCCATCCGGAGCGCCCCGAGTATGCGGTGATGTGCGAGGTCCTCCGAAGACAGCTGATGGCGCGCTGCACCAACGGACAGCGGTGGGACGGCACCCCATGCTGGAACCCGTGAACGTGATCACGGGCTGACGCGCAGCCGCAGGAAGCCTTCTTCGAGGAAACGCGCGAGCCCCGTGACGAGCAGCTCGCGGCGGGCGGGGCCGAGCTCGGGCGAGCGCAGCACGGCCTCCTTGAACGCGCCGATCGCGAAGGAGGCGAGCACGTCGGGATCGCCTTCAGCCACGACGCCGAGCGCCTGACCGTCCGCGAGCGCGCGAGAGAGCACGGCCACGACGCGGGCATGCATGCGGGAGATCGCGTCGGTGAAGGCGGCGTCCAGGCCCGAGGTCGGCCCGAGCACGAGGC
>NZ_JALHPM010000359.1:0-3076 GCF_022842525.1 Luteitalea sp. | reverse complement strand
CGGCGAGGCCACCGGCGGCGGCGCGACGACAGGCACGGGCACGGCTCTGGCCGGCTGCGCATGCGCATGCGCGTCGTCGGCCTCGGCCCGGACCGCGTGCAGTCGCGCCTGCAGCCGGGCGACGTCACGATGAGACGCGTCGATCTTCACGAGCGCGTCGATGGCACGGCTGGCCGCCGCGGTGTCGTCCTGATCGAGCGCGCGGCTCGCCTGCGCCACCAGGCGCGCGATGCGCTGCGCCCGCGTGCGATCCGACAGCTTCTGCTGGACCGCGAGCGCGTCCGGCGCGTCGGGGGCCAGGGCCAGCGCCTCGGCGATCAGCGACTCGGCCTCGTCCAGCCGATCCTGCTGCAGCGCCTGGCGGGCGCGCGAGGTCAGCGCGGCGACCTGCCGTTCATCGATGCGCTCCTGGTGGGCGTGACGCAGGCGCTCGAGTGCCGGGTGGCGCGGCGACAGCTCCGCCAGCGCATTGATGGCGGCTTCGGCCTCCTCGATCGACCCCGTCTGCGAGGCCTCGTCGGCGCGGCCCACGGCCTCGTGGACCCGCAGCTCGAGCCGGCGACTCTGCAGCCGATGGCGCAGCTGCTGCACATCCGGACTCGGCGACGTGCCGGATTCGAGCTTCTGCAGCAGCCCCGACGCCGTGGTGAGCTGCCCCTGCTCGATCGCCTCCTGGGCCTCGCGCAGCAGCTCCCGCCGCGAGGTCGTGGCGTCCTTCACCTGCGGCGCCACCATCGTCGGCTCCGCGGGCAGCACCACCAGGGTGTGTTCCGGATCCAGGCGACGGGCGATCGACAGGAACTCGCGCTCGAGCAGCCGGGCACTCTCGGCGCGCGCGGCCGGTTCCTTCTGGAGGCATTTCGCGATGGCCTTGACCAGCGCGTGCGGCACGTCGGGGACGATGCTCTCGATCGGCCTTGGCTGCTCGCCGACGATCTGGCGGGAGACGTGATACAGGTTGTCGCCGCCGAAGGCCTGACGCCCGGTCAGGAGTTCGTAGGCCACGGCCCCGACCGAGAAGATGTCGCTGCGGGCATCCACGGCCTGCCCGGTAATCTGCTCGGGCGACATGTACTGCGGCGTGCCGACGATCATGCCGGCCATCGTCATGCCCGAGGCCTCGTTGCCGTGGGCGATGCCGAAATCGAGGAGGCGCAGCGTGCCGCTGTTCTGGGCGATCAGCAGATTCGAGGGCTTGACGTCCCGGTGGACGATGCCGCTCTCGTGGGCGTGTCCGAGACCGGCGCACAGCTCCGACAGCCAGTGGACCTTGCGCGCCAGCGGGATGTCGTCCCCGCTCCGAATCACCTGCGCCATCGTCCGCCCGGCGATGAACTCCATCGCCAGGTACGGGTTGCCCTCGTGTTCACCGACGGCGTAGATCGAGACGATATGGGGGTGGTGGACCCTGGCGGCGAGGCGGGCCTCCCGCAGGAAGCGCCGCCGGGTTTCCTCGTCGGGGACCTTCAGGACCTTGATGGCGACCGGGCGGTCCAGCATCGGGTCGAACCCGAGATAGACCACGCCCATCCCGCCCTGGCCGAGGCGGTCCCTGACCTCATAGGGTCCAATATGTCCTGGAAGCTCGTCCACGAAGGTATCCAGCCGTACTTTAAACGATCGGCACGACCCCGACCGCACCTGAGCGGGGCAGGATGCCTCTGTCGGAAGGGCGGTCCCTGTTCTTCCCGCACGTCCCGCAGCGTTACACCCTAGGAACGTTCATGAGCCAGGTGCCCTCCATCATCGGCCGGTACGAAGTCGAACGCCTCCTCGGGGAAGGCGGCATGGGTGTGCTGTACCTGGCGCGCGACCCCGTCATCGATCGGCACGTGGCGCTCAAGCTCCTCCGGGTCAACGGCGAGGACCTGCGCCGCCGCTTCATGCGTGAGGCCCAGTCGGCGGGCCGTCTCCAGCACCCCAACATCGTCACGGTCTACGACGTCGGCGACCACGACGGGCAGCTGTACATCGCCATGGAGTACATCGATGGCGACACGCTCGGCACGCTGATTCGAGACGACGTGCCGTTCTCGATGATCCGGAAGCTGGACATCGTCGACGAGATCGCCGACGGGCTGGGCTATGCCCACCAGCGCGGCATCATCCATCGCGACATCAAGCCCGCGAACCTGATGATTTCGCGTGCCGGCCTGGTGAAGGTGCTCGATTTCGGCATCGCCCGGCTGGCTCACCGCGAGTCGCGCGAGATCGACGGGCCGACGCTGATCGGCACACCGGCCTACATGGCGCCGGAGCAGCTCGAGGGCGCCGAGGTGGACGCCCGCAGCGACATCTACGCCGTCGGGCTGGTCATGTACGAGCTGTTCTCGGGCCGCCGCGCCTTCGCCGGCGCGACGACCGCCGACGTCCTGCAGCAGGTGCTGGCGGCGCAGCCGACGCCCATCGAGCGGCTGGTGCCCGACATCGATCCCGATCTGGCGAAGGTCATCGCCCGGGCCATGGCGCGCGATCCGAAGGACCGGTACCAGGATCTGCAGGCCATGCGGAAGGATCTCGCCCGCGCCCGTCGTCGGGCGATGCAGGCGAGCGCCGACGACGCGACCATCGTGGTGAGCGTGCCGACGACCCGCCCGATGACCGGGCCGGTGGCGAGCCCTGTGCCGATCACGGTCGTGCCGCCGGCGCCAACGCTGGCGCCAACGCTGACGCCCGCGCCGACGGCGACCCCGGCCTCCCGCCCACCCACGGCGCCGGTGACGCAGGAGGACCGGGCCCTGGCCCATCTGGCGTCGCAGCGCGACCGGACGGCCAGGCCGCCCGCCGCGCCCACACTGTCGGACGAGACCGTGTATGCCCCGGTGGCCGGCACGGGTGGCTCCCCCGTTGGCGTTCCTGCCGGCGTGCCGGTCGAGGCGTCGGCCCTTTCGATGGCGCCGCCGCCACTCCCGCCGTTGCCGACCGTCGCCGCGGCCGCTGGTGTGGCCACGCCGCAGACCGAGGACGACCTGGTCCCGGTGCCGCTGCCCGCCGTGCCGTCCAGCGGCGTGTTCCCGCTGCCCTCGGCCGGTCGCGTCACGGTGGATGCTCCGGTCATCGCGGCAGCGCGGGATCG
>NZ_JALHPM010000358.1:0-3107 GCF_022842525.1 Luteitalea sp. | reverse complement strand
ACGCATGGCCGGTCGGTGCGCCCCCGCCGTCGCCCCACAACGTTGACGCGGGGGTGGGCCGCCGAGTGCTCCGGGCGTTCGGTCGCGGTGTAGTACGCGACCTCGAAATCCATCCCCGCCAGCGTGTCCCCCAGTAGCCGCGCGCAGGGCTCATAGACGTCCCCCGGCGGGTTGACCGTGGGAATCCGAATGAGCGCCTGCGTGAGGGCGACGATCTCGTCCCGGGCCATCTCCACGGCTCGCAGCACCGAGTCCCGTGCGGTAGGTTTGCCCATCTCGCTCGATCGAATTGGTGTGTCCGTGGCGATCCGCCCACCGCGTCACCGGGCGCTGCCCGGGGCATGCGACGCATACACGCAGTCGGCCGCCCGCGACGACAGGTCGCGGGGGACTGGAGACATCATGGTTCACGTCACGTCCCAGCCGCAACCAGACGGTGCGAGAACGGCACCGCGCGCACGGTGGCGCCGCCTGGCGCTGTCGTCGGCCTTGGCGTGCACCGCCTGTTCGCCCGGGGCGACGCGCGCCCAGACGCCTCCACAGACGCCCCCGCTCGTCGAGCGCTCGTCGACCGCGGGCGGACTCACCGCGGTAGCCGGGATCCGGGTCGGGCACTTCACGCTCACCGAGCGACCCACCGGCTGCACCGTGATCGTCGTCCCGGCGGGGGCCGTGGCCGGCGTGGATGTGCGCGGCTCCGCGCCGGGAACCCGCGAGACCGACCTGCTCGACCCGGTGAACACGGTGTCGGTGGTGCACGGCATCCTGCTGACCGGGGGGAGCGCGTTCGGGCTCGACGCCGCCGGCGGGGTGATGCGCTACCTCGAGGAGCAGGGCATCGGCTTCGACATGCGCGTGGTGCGTGTCCCCATCGTGCCGGCGGCGGTGATCTACGACCTCGGGGTCGGCGATCCGAAGATTCGCCCCAGCGCGGACTGCGGGTACCGTGCGTCGCAGGGGGCGACGCCCGGAGCGGTCGCCGAGGGGAGTGTGGGTGCCGGAGCGGGGGCCACCGTCGGCAAGCTGTTCGGCGGCGCGCGGGCCATGAAGGGGGGCGTCGGGACCGCGTCGATCACCCTCCCCGATGGGTTGACCATCTCGGCCATCGTCGTGGTCAATGCGGTCGGCGACGTCATCGATCCGGCGACGGGGGCCGTGGTGGCCGGCGTGCGCGGAGAGGATGGCCGCTCGCTCGCCGATGCGCGCCGCCTGATCCGCAGCGGCGCGACGCGCCCCGCGGCGCGGTCGGGGGAGAACACGACGATCGGCGTGGTGGCGACCAACGCGACGCTGACCAAGGCGCAGGCGAAGAAAGTGGCGCAGATGGCGCACGACGGCATGGCGCGGGCCATTTCGCCTGCGCACACGATGGGTGACGGCGACACGATCTTCTCGCTGGCAACCGGCGCGCGTGCCGAGCCGGCCGAGGTCACGACGATCGGGGCGCTGGCCGCCGACGTGATGGCCGAGGCGATCGTGCGGGCCGTCCGGGCGGCACGTGGGCTGCCCGGCTACCCGTCGGTGCAGGACCTCACGGCGCGGCGTTAGGCAGGCGGCACCCGCCCGGTGACCTACCACCTGCCGCTCCTGCTCGGCTACTCGGCGCTGATGATCGCCGTCGGCACCTACATCGGGCGCCGGGTGCAGAGCACCGAGGGATTCTTTGTCGCGTCGCGCGGGCTGGGGCCTGGGCTCCTGTTCGCGACCCTGCTGGCCGCCAACGTGGGGGCGGGCTCCACCGTCGGTGCGGCCGGACTCGGCTATCGGGACGGGGTCGCGGCCTGGTGGTGGGTGGGGGCCGCAGCCATCGGGTCGCTGGTGCAGGCTTTCTGGGTCGGGCCCTGGATGCGGCGCGAGGCCGCGTCGCGCGGGCTCAAGACCGTCGGCGACTATCTGGAGCAGCGCTATTCCACGTCGGTGCGCGTGATCGTGGCGCTCCTGCTCTGGTTCGGGACGCTGGCCATCCTCGCCGGGCAGCTGATCGCGATGTCCACGCTGCTCACCGTCGTGGCCGGGCTGCCGAAGTGGGCAGGGTGCGTGCTGGGCGGCGTCGTCATGACCGCCTACTTCACGGCCGGCGGGCTGCTGTCGAGCGCGTGGGTGAACTTGTTGCAGCTGACCGTGCTGATGGCGGGGTTCGCGGTGGCGGTCCCGGCGGCGCTGGGGACGGCGGGTGGGTGGTCCGGCGTCGTGGCGCTGGTGGAGGCCGGGAGCGCGACCGCACCGCCCCCCGGCGAGGGATTCTGGAACTTCTGGCAGAACGGCGCCTCGGGGTGGAAGTACCTCGCGCTGCTGGGGCCGGCGTTCATCATCTCGCCCGGGTTGCTGCAGAAGATCTTTGGCGCGCGCGACGACCGCACGGTGCGGCTGGGGACGGCGGCGAACGCGGTGGTCCTGCTGGGCTTCGCCTGCGTGCCGATGCTGGCGGGGATCATCACGCGCGCGCTGCATCCCGGGCTGCCCAGCGAGCAGTTGGCCCTCCCCACGCTGCTGATGTACGATGTCCCAGTGGCCGTGGGGGCGCTGGGGCTGGCGGCGCTCTTCTCCGCCGAGGTGAGCACCGCCGACGCGATCCTGTTCATGCTGGCCACGTCGCTGTCGCAGGACCTGTATCGCCGCTTCGTGCGGCCGGCGGCGACCGACGCCCAGGTGCTGCGCGTGGCGCGCGGGGCGGCGGTCGCCGGCGGGGTGTTGGGGGTGCTGCTGGCGCTGGTGGCCGAGACGATCATCGGGACGCTCTCCTTCTTTTACAGCGTGCTGGGCGTCTGCCTGTTCGTGCCGGTGCTGGCGGGGCTCTTCGTGCGGCGCTTCCGAGCCACCGAGGCGCTGGCGGCAATTGGCGGCGGGATGCTGGTGATGCTGTCGCTGCAGCTGACGGTTGGCGTGGCGGGGGTGCGCGGAGTCACCCCGGCCCTTGCGGGCGTCCTGTCGTCGGTGGCGGTGGCGGCGGTGGCGCACCGCGCACTGCGTGGCCGCGTGGGACGAGGGGACACGGACCTGAACCGATCGGGGAGTGCATGACGGGCGACATGTTCCGGCTGGGTGGACGCGGCGTGGCGGTGGTGGGGGCGGGGTCGGGCATCGGCGAGGCGGTCGCGCGCGCCTGC
>NZ_JALHPM010000357.1:0-3141 GCF_022842525.1 Luteitalea sp. | reverse complement strand
ACCTGCGCCTGGGGCTTCGTCGGGGCGTACAGCTGAGCCTTGGGCCCCGGCGACTTCGCGAGATGGCCCTTGCCTTCGAGCAGGTTCATCATCGTCTGCACCGTCGTGTAGGCGATGTCCCGCCGCGTGCGCAGGTCTTCGTACACGTCGCGGACGGTCGCCTTGCCGAGAGGCCAGACGACCTTCATGATCTCCAGTTCCTGAGGGGTGAGGCCGGGGGCCCGCTTGCGCATACTAATTACTTAGTATTACGCACGTCCACATGTCAAGCGGAGGCTCTGCTGGTTTCAGCGGGCCTTGCGGACACCGTACTGCTGGGGCCCCTGTCCTTCAACGACCAGGACCGCAGGCGAGCAGAACCGCCAGGCTCCGGACGGAACTCATCGAGCGGTCAGTATCCCAGGACCCCTGCGCCAGCTTCAGCGCGCGGCGGCGGACGGCGGCAGCTTTCAGGTCGACACCTGCCTGCATGTGCATCCAGAGCCGTCAGCCGTGAGCCGCCTCGGCGCGCAACCGCAACCCGAGCGCCCCCATCACCTTCAGGATCGTGTCGAAGTCGGGGCTGCGGTCACCGGAGAGCGCCTTGTAGAGGCTCTCACGCGAGAGACCGGCATCGCGCGCCACCTGACTCATCCCCTTGGCGCGGGCCACGTCGCCGAGCGCCTTGGCGACAAACGCGGCATCGCCATCCGCCTCCTCGAAGCACGCCTCGAGGTAGGCGGCCATCTCCTCGGGCGTCCTCAGGTGTTCCGCTACGTCGTAACGAGTCGTGGTCGTCTTCTTCATCATCATCACTCCGAAAGCCCGCGTGCCAGCTGCAGCGCCGCCTTGATGTCCGCGGGTTGCGTGTGCTTGCTGCCGCCCGCGAGCAGCACGATCACAGTCCGGCCGCGTCGGGTGAAGTACACGCGGTATCCCGGACCAACATCGACGCGCAACTCAGAGACTCCCTCGCCGACGGGCGCGACATCGCCCGGATTGCCCGCCGCGATCGTTCGAGGCGTGCCTGGATGCGCGCACGGCCGTGCAGATCGCGCAACTCATCGAGCCATCGCGCAAAGCGCGCCGTCTTGCGCAGCTCGATCATCACGCTTCGAATGTATCCTACTGGCTACACCCCGCCAACCGGCCCGTCGACGCCGCGCCATTCTGCCTCCGTCTGGTGTTCCGAAGCCGACGTGACTCGAGCGCCGAGGCGGCCATCACGCGCGGCTGTGATTGTGCCGGCCGGACGACCGGCTGGTGCCGAGAGGCGCCATGCCACACCGGCCAAGGCGCACCCGTACAACACGTCCACCACGTAGTGCTGCTTCACGAACACGGTCGAGAGGCTGATCCCCACCGCGACGAGACTGAGACCCGCGCGCGCGGGCCTCGACACCTGCGCCGCCAGCACGGCGAGCCAGCTGAGCGCGACATGCAGGCTCGGGAAGTGGTTGTACGGCTTGTCCATGTACTCGAGCGACAGCAGCCACGTGTGCAGCGAGGTGACCTCGAGGTGAGGCCGCTCGAAGTACACCGGAAACACCAGATACGTCGTGTAAGCGACCAGCAGCGTCAGGCCGGTGGCGACGGCCAATCGCCGGAACGTCACATAGTCGCGAATCGTGACGAAGAGGAACGCCCCGATGAAGTACGTGATCACATACAGGTATTCGAAGACGGGCAGAAACGGCAGCCGTTCCTCGCCTGGCAGAAACAGGACGTGCGCGGCACGGCCCACGCTGAAGACGTTGATTGGCACGTATGTGGCTGTGAACACGACGTACCCGACCGCCAGAGCCACCGCAAGGCGCGGCTTGCGCACACGCCCCGTCGCATCGCTCAGCCATCGTTCGAGACGGGCGTCGAGCGCTCCCATTACGATGCCCGTCGGAACGTCATGCTCACGGCGCCCGCTGGACGCAGCAGCATTCGTGGTCGGGTGGCGATCGGGAGGTCCTGCGTGAGCCGAAAGTCGTACGTCCGCACGAACGTCGCGACGATCAGCAGAATCTGCATCACGGCCATGTTGTTGCCGATGCACACCCTTGGACCTCCGCCGAAGGGAATATACGCGAACGGATGCCGCGTGTGGCTCTGTTCCGGCTCGAACCTTCCCGGATCGAATGTGTCGGCGTCGCGCCAGTGGCCCGGATTGCGGTGGGTGCCGTAGATGTACGGCATGACCAGCGTGCCCGCCGGAATGTGGATACCCGCGATATCGTCGTCGTGGAGCGCGATGCGGTCGATGGTCCAGAAGGGCGGGTAGAGGCGCAGTGCCTCGTCGATGACCCGGCGCGTGCCCGACAACTGGTGCAGATTGTGATAGTCGATTGGCTGGTCGCCGATCACGGACTCGACCTCGTTCCTCAGCTCGCGGATGTACCTGGGGTGGCGGGCCAGAAGGTAGAAGATCCACGTCAGGGCGTTCGACGACGTTTCGTTTCCGGCCACCATCAGCTGGAGGCTCTCGATGAGCACCTGCGCCTGGCTCATGCGCTCACCGGTGTCGTGATAGGTCGACTCCATCAGCAGGCGCAGGAAGTCGTGGCCGCCACCGTCGTGGTTCAGTCGCTCCTGGATGTGCCGGAGCACGAGTGTGTCGGCAGCAACCCGGATGCGCTGGTACCGCGCGTACTCGCCGGTGAGCCTGAACCACCGCCGCTTGTAGGGCTGCACGACCTGACGAAGGATGAACGCCTGAATCTCGGCGATCGCATCACCGATCTGCTGCAGCTCGGCGTCGGTGAGACTGCGACCGAACAGGGCGCGCCCTACCAGCCGCAAGGTGAACCGCACCATCTGCTGGTGTATGTCCACCGGCCCGCGTTGAACGTCGCACTCGAAGCCCGCCATGAGGTCGTGGAGGACACCCTGCTGCAGCGGCAAGAGCGTGGCCAGATAACTGGGCCGAAACCCGTGCGCCAGCAGCCGGCGCTGCCGCAGCCACGTGTCACCGTGACTATTGACCAGGCCGTGGCCCTGGAACTCCGCCATCCGTGCCACCTGGATGTCGGACTTCTGGTAGTTGTCCCGGTTGCCACGGAGTACGTGTTCCAGCACCACCGGGTCCGTCGTCACGACGGTGGCGCGGGCCCCGCCGAAGTGAAACGAAAACGTCGGGCCGAGCTGCGTCCGGTACTTCTCGAAGACCGCCAC
>NZ_JALHPM010000356.1:0-3153 GCF_022842525.1 Luteitalea sp. | reverse complement strand
CCGGCCGCGCGCCTTCGGGCCGGCGCCGCCACGAGCAACATCACCCCGCCGCTGGGCGGCGCGATCGTCGGCGGCTGGGCGCCGTTTCCTGCCACCTACATCCACGACGAGCTGCACGCGCGCAGCCTCGTGCTCGACGATGGCGCCTCGCGCCTGGCGATCGTCGTGGTCGACAGCCTCGGCGTGCCGAGGTACGTCCTGGATCGCGCCCGGCACCTCGCCACCGAGCACACGGGGATCCCGGCCGAGCGCATCCTGATCAGCGCGACGCACACGCACTCGGCGACGTCGGCCCTGGGCGATCGCTGGTCGCCCGCCGACTACGATCTGGCGCCCACGCTCGACGCCTATCAGGCCTTCCTCGCGTCGCGCATCGCCGATGGCATCCGCCAGGCGGTCGCCAACCTGCAGCCGGCCCAGATCGCCTGGGGCCGCGCCACCCTGGCCGACGAGGTCTTCAATCGCCGGTGGTTCATGCAGCCGGGGCCGCACCTGGGCAATCCCTTCGGCGGGATGGATCGGGTGGCGATGAACCCGGGCGTCGGCAGCCCGCATCTGATCGAGGCGGCCGGACCGACCGACCCCGAGATCGCGTTCGTCGCCGTCCGCACGCCGCAGGGGCAACCGATCGCGGTGCTGGCCAACTACTCGCTCCACTACGTGGGCGGCGTGCCGCAGGGGCACGTGTCGGCCGACTACTTCGGCGTGTTCGCCCGCACCCTGGCGCGACTGCTCGGCGAGGATCACGCCGAGTCGCGGTTCGTGGCGATGCTCTCCAACGGCACGAGTGGCGACATCAACAACGTGGACGTGCGGGGTGGGCAGGCGCGACTCGCGCCGTACGAACGGATGACGCGCGTGGCCACGCGCGTGGCGGCGGAGGTCTATCAGGCGATGCAGCCGCTGACGTGGCGGGATCACGCGCCGCTGACGGCGGCGCAGCGCACCGTCACGTTGCAGCGCCGTCCCATCACGCCTGCGCTGACGGCCTGGGCCAGGGAGGCCCTGGCGCGCCCCGTCGATGCGCCGACGCATCCGCGCGAGCGCATCTACGCCGAGCGGATTCAGGGCAGCGCCGGTGCCCCGCCGTCGCTGGAGGTGGTCCTGCAGGCCTTCGCGATCGGCGACCTCGCCATCACGACGTTCCCGTTCGAGGTCTTCGCCGAGATCGGCCTCGAGATCAAGGCGAAGAGCCCCTTCGTGCAGACCTTCACGACCTCGCTGGCCAACGGCTCCGAGGGGTATCTCCCCACCCGGCGCCAGCACGAGCTCGGGGGATACGAAACCTGGCTTGGCACCAATCGCGTGGAACTGGACGCGGCACGGCTGATGACCGACGCGCTGTTGCAGATGCTGGCCGACCTCAAGGCGTCCGCGCCCGCGGCGCGTCCGGCGCCATGAGACCGCGGACGTCGCGCCGGTCGCGTGGTCTGGCCCTGACCGCGCTGGCCGTGGTCGGGCTCGTGGCCTCCATCCGCATGCAGGCCGAGCCCGTGCCCCGAGGCACCGTGGCGACGCGCGACGATCGCCCCGCGCTCTCGCCAACCGAAGCCCTCGCGAGCTTCGTGCTCGAGCCTGGCTACCGCCTCGACCTGGTGGCCGCCGAGCCGCTGGTGCAGGACCCGGTGGCCATCGCCTTCGACGAGCTCGGGCGGCTCTTCGTCGTGGAGAACCGCGGCTATCCCGACCCGCTCGAGGGGCAGCCGGCCGAGCCGCCGCGGGGCGGCGTGGCGCTGCTCACCGACAGCGACCGCGACGGCCGCTTCGACACGCGCACCGAGTTCGCCACCGGCCTGACCTACCCGAACGGCCTCATGGTGTGGGACGGCGGCGTGTTCGTCACCGTGGCGCCCGACCTGCTCTACCTGAAGGACACCGACGGCGACGGCGTCGCCGACGAGCGCCGCGTCGCGCTCACCGGGTTCAGTGCGACCCGCACGGCGCAGATCCGCTTCAGCCATCCCACGCTGGGCCCCGACGGCTGGATCTACTTCACCAGCGGACTCAATGGCGGGCGGGTCACGTCGCCGGCGCATCCCGAGCGTCCGCCCGTGGTCTTCAGCACGAGCGACTCCCGGTATCACCCCGTGACGGGTGCGTTCGAACTCGTGGGTGGCCAGGGACAGTACGGCCTGACCTTCGACGATGAGGGACGGCGCTTCATCTGCGCGAATCGTCATCCGGTGTGGCAGGTGATGCTGGAACCGGAGCAACTGCAGCGCAATCCGCGCCTCGCGTTCTCGGACACGGTGCAGGAGGTCTCGGCCGTGGGCGCCGAGGCCTCGGTATGGCCGCTGACGCGCGACCTCACCACGGCCTCGTTCCATCCCACGCTGATCACGACCCCGCACGCCGGCACGTTCACCTCTGCCAGCGGCGTCCACATCCACCGCGGCGACGCCCTGCCGAGCGGACACGCCGGCAGCATCTTCGTCGCCGAGTCGGCGCAGAACCTCGTGCAACGTCAGGTGCGGCGGCCGAGTGGGGTGTCGTTCCGATCGACCCCCGCGCGCGACGGCGTCGAGTTCCTCGCCTCGCGCGACAGCTGGTTCCGCCCGGTCTTCCTCGCCAACGGTCCCGACGGTGCCCTCTATGTCGTGGACATGTACCGCAAGGACATCGACCACCCGGCCTACGTGCCCGAGGAGAGCCGTCGTCACTTCGACTTCACGGCCGGGCGCGGCCTGGGGCGGATCTATCGCCTCGCGGCCCGCGAGCGTGGCCCGGCGGCGCTGGCCGTCGACCTGGCGACGGCGACCAATGCGCAGGTGCTGAGCGCGCTGGCCCGGCCCAATGCCTGGTGGCGCGAGACGGCGCAGCGCCTGCTCGTCGAACGACGGGCCGTCGACGTGGCGCCCGACCTGCGCCTGCTGGCCTCGCGCGGGCCCGTGCTGGCGCGCCTGCATGCGCTGTGGACGCTCGATGCGCTCGACGTCCTGCAGGCGCCCGAACTGCGCCGCGCGTTGCGTGACGAGGCCGCCGCGGTGCGCGAGAACGCCGTCCGGATCCTCGAGCGGCGGATGACGGCGACACCGTCGCTCGTCGACGACCTGCTGCCGCTCGTCGACGACCGGGATGCCCGCGTGCGCCTGCACGTGGCCGCGGCGCTCGGCGTGTCGGCCGATCCGCGGGCGGTCACCGCGCTGGCGGCGC
>NZ_JALHPM010000355.1:0-3155 GCF_022842525.1 Luteitalea sp. | reverse complement strand
GCCACTCGGCAGCCGGGGTCGCCACATGGACGAGTCGTTCGGTCCAGCGTCCCAGCCAGTCGATGGTCAGCCAGCCATCGACGACCGCGCGGTCTGGCAGGTCGGGGACGGCCTCCGGCCCGGGCGCCGGAGGCCGCCACGCGGGCGCCGACGTCGACGCCACGACGCGCGACGCGATCTCGGCGCGGCTCCCGGTCGCCAGGTCGAGCAGCCCCGAAGGGGTCTCGATCAGGCGGCCCGCGCGGAGGGCCCCGACGGGTGTGTACGGCTCGGGCCTCGACATGCGCGGAGCCTGAGCAAGGCGCTCGCCAGGTCCGCATCCCCGCGAAACCCCGCAAATGGTCACCGCGACCAGTCGAGGCGTGCGAAATCTGCGACCCGCCCGCCATGCGCAGGCGGCAGGAACTTCGTCCTCGGCGCGCGGGCTCGCCGCGCCTGCGCGTGTAGAATCGTGGGTTGATGCTGCGATTTCTCACGGCAGGTGAATCCCACGGTCAGGCACTGGTCGCAATGGTGGAGGGGCTCCCCGCAGGCCTCCCCGTCGATCAGGACGCCCTCGCCCGCGACCTTCGTCGTCGTCAACTCGGCTACGGGCGGGGGCGGCGGATGCAAATCGAGACCGACACGGCCGAGATCCTGAGTGGGGTCCGCAAGGGCCACACCCTCGGCAGTCCGGTCGCGATGCTGATTCGCAATCGCGACTGGAAGAACTGGCAGCAGACGATGCATGTGGGGTCGGAGGCGCCGGCCGATGCCACCGGCGCCAGGCGCGCCCCGGTGACGCGTCCGCGACCGGGCCACGCCGATCTCGCCGGGGCCCTGAAGTACGACCGCGAGGACATGCGGGACATCCTCGAGCGCGCCAGTGCCCGGGAGACCGCGGCGCGCGTCGCCGCCGGGGCGCTGGCCCGCCAGTTCCTGGCCGCGCTCGACATCCACATCGTCAGCCACGTCTTCACGCTCGGACCGGTCAGTGTGCCCGACCCGCTGGCGGTGACGTACGACCAGATCGCGGCGATCGACGACGACGCGGCCCTGCACTGCGTGGATGAGGCGCTGCAGCAGCAGATGATCGAGGCTATCGACGCCGCACGGGCCGCTGGCGACACGCTCGGCGGAGCCTTCGAAGTCGTCGTGCGCGGCCTCCCGCCGGGCCTCGGCTCCTACGTCCAGTGGGACCGCAAGCTCGATGGCCGACTGGCCCAGGCCGTGATGTCCATTCCAGCCATCAAGGCCGTGGGGATCGGCAAGGGGGTCGGCGTGGCCAGCGTGCCGGGCTCGCAGGTGCACGACGAGATCGTGCTGCCGGCCGGCGACGACGAGTCGCGGGCGATGGGTGTGGCGCGCCCGACCAACCGCGCCGGCGGGCTCGAGGGCGGCGTCACCAATGGCGAAGACCTTCGCCTGAGCGGCTACATGAAGCCGATCTCGACGCTGATGAAGCCCCTCCGCTCGGTCGACCTGCAGACGATGCAGGAGTCGCCCGCGGCGATTGAACGCAGCGACGTGTGTGCGGTGCCGGCGGCGGCCGTCGTGGCCGAGGCCATGGTGGCGTTCGTGCTGGCCGACGCCGTGCTCGAACGCTTCGGCGCCGACACCCTCGACGACATCCGCGCCGCCATGCAGCGCGCCGACGCCCGCGTGCAGCAACGCTTTCATCCTGCACCGGCCGGCGCGTGACGCCATGCGTCGGCCGATCCTCCGTTACGGCGATCCGCTCCTGCATCAGAAGGCCGCTCCGGTCGCGGCCATCACGCCGGCGATCGATGGCCTCATCGAGGACATGCGCGAGACGATGCACGTGGCGGCCGGCGTCGGGCTCGCGGCGCCCCAGATTGGCGAATCGTTGCAGGTGTGTCTGGTCGACCTCTCTGCCGGTCGTCGGCCCGACCAGTTGCTCGTCCTCATCAACCCGGACGTCGTCGAGCGCGACGGCATGCAGTTGAAGGAAGAGGGCTGTCTGAGCCTGCCGGGCATCGAAGCGACGGTGCCGCGCCCCTTGCGCCTCACCGTGCGGGCCCTCGATCGCGACGGCGATCTGCGGGAGATTCGCGCCGAGGGTCTGCTCGCCCGCGCCATCCAGCACGAGGTCGATCATCTCAACGGCATCCTGTTCCTCGACCGCCTCCGCCCCGTCTACCGCTGGGCGATCACCCGACGCATCTCCCGCCTGCGGCGTGCGGGCAAGTGGTAAGGCGCTGACGTCCTGATGCCCCTGCGAATCGCGTTCTTCGGGACCCCGGCCTTCGCCGTGCCGACGCTCGATGCCCTGCTGGCCTCCGACCACGAGGTGGTGGGCGTGGTCACGCAGCCGGATCGTCCGCGCGGGCGCGGGCAGCAGGTGTCCGACTCCCCCGTCAAGGCGCGGGCGCGCATCGCCGGCGTCCCGATCCTCCAGCCGACGCGGTTGAAGGACCCGGCCTTTCTCGAGGCGTTCGGCGCCTGGCGCGCCGACCTCGGGGTCGTCGCCGCCTACGGGCGCCTCCTGCCGCAGGTGCTGCTGGACCTCCCGCCGCGAGGCCTGATCAACGTCCATGCCTCGCTCCTGCCGGCGTGGCGCGGCGCCTCGCCGATCCAGCGGGCAGTGTTGCACGGGGATGCGGTGAGTGGCGTGACGATCATGCGCGTGATGCTGGCGCTGGACGCCGGTGCCATGCTCGCGCGTGCCGAGGTGCCCATTGCCGCCGACGACACCACCGGCACCCTCGAGGCGCGTCTGGCGGTGGTCGGGGCGTCGCTGCTGCGGGACGTCGTGGACCGACTGGGGCGCGGCGAGACGGTGGACGAGGTGCCGCAGGACGACAGCCTGGCCACCCTCGCCCCGAAGATCGAGAAGCAGGAAGGCCTCATCGACTGGAGCCGCCCGGCGCCGGCGCTGGACTGCCACGTCCGCGGCATGCAGCCGTGGCCCGGCGCCTTCACCTTCGTCGACGGGCAGCGTCTGGTCGTGCGGGAGGCCCGCGTGGACGACCGGCCGGCGGGCGACGCGCCGCCTGGCGGACTGGTGGCGCTCGACGATGATGCGATCGTGCTCGCCTGCGGTGAGGGCACCACGCTGCGGGTGGTGCGCGTGCAGCCCGAGGGCAAGCGCGTCATGACGGCACGGGAGTGGCGGCTCGGGCGCCGCAGCGAGGCGCCCCTGCGTGCCGGCATGC
>NZ_JALHPM010000354.1:0-3193 GCF_022842525.1 Luteitalea sp. | reverse complement strand
AGCGGATGTTGCGCGGACCGTAGACCTGCGCGGGCGATCCGAACTGGGGCAGGGTGTTGATGGCCCCGGCCGGGTCGCCGTTCTGACGCAGGTTGATCGTGCCGCCGAGGGTGCGGGCATCCCAGGCGACGTTGTTGTTGCTGACGTTGTTGAAGTCGACCGACGCTTCGAGCTCGCGCGCGCCGCCGAACCGCACCGTCTTGAAGACGCGCACGTCACCGACGACGCGCTTCGGCAGACGGAACGAGCCGAGCGGTTCGACATTGACGGTGCTGTTGCCGCCCACGGTCTGGGCCACGACGACCTGTCGCGTGATCGGAATGCCGCTCTGGGCGTTGAAGTTGCCGGCCACGCCGATGTCGTAGAACGGCAGCACGTAGGTGCCGGTGACCTTGAACTGGTGCGGCCGGTCGCCGATCTGGCCGTTGAAGTTCGTGTTCTGCCCGGCCAGCGGCCCGGTGACATTGAGGAGCGAGTTCGGGTTGATGTTGACGCTCAGGCCTTCGACACGGCTGCGGGCGTAGGTATAGCCCGCCACCATCTGCCAGCGGTTCGACATGCGCTTGGTGGCCGTGATCTCGATCCCGTTGTAGGTCTGGCGGTAGCTGCGGTCGTTGGTGAAGAAGGTCTCGTTCACCGCCGTGGACTTCCGATCGTAGAACTGGAAGGTGCCGTCGTCGGCCGTGCCGAACACGCCGTCGCGGCCGGCGTCGGGCCGGGTCGTGAGGAACGTGTCGAAGGGATTGGCCGGATTCGACGTGGCCTGCGGGTTGCGCTCGAGGCGATGCGTGAACACCGCGCTCAGCCGCAGCGCCGGAAACAGCTCGTGGTCGATGCCGCCGGTGAACTCATCGGTGTAGGGGCGGGTGTAGTTCGGGTCCACCGACACCGTGGCCGGGTCGACGCGGTTGATGACCGCGTTACCCGTCTGTTCGCCGGGCTGGAAGATCCGATCGCCGTTGATGTCGTTCCAGTTGTAGGTCTCGGAGTAGGTCGCGTTCGGGTTGACGCCGTCGAGAATGCCGCCGCCGGCCCCAATCACGTAGTAGTAGCGGCCGATGGCGGCCTTGAGCGCCGTGCGGCCGGTGCCCATCAGGTCGTAGGCCGCGCTGAGGCGCGGGCCGAAGTTCTTCCAGTTCACGACGTTCCGCTGTTCCGGGAACGAGCGCTGGAGGTTCGGGAAGAAGCGACTGGCCGGGCTGCTCTGTTCCGGCAGGTAGCCCTCCAGGCGCTCCCACCGGACGCCGGCGGTGACGGTGAGGCGCTTGATCGAGAAGCTGTCCTGCGCGTAGAGGGCGGTGACGTCCACGGCGGTCTTCGTGAAGAACGGGGTGGCGAAGATCTGCACGTTCTGCGACAGGCCGGTGGCGCTGTTGTAGGTCGGCTCGACGTCGTCGATGCGCGTGGCGCGGTTCTCGACCGGGGCGTGCGCGTGGTCGAAGCCGAACTTGAATTCATGGCGGGCGCCGAGGAAGTTGTCGACGTAGTACTGGCCGGTGGCGTTGGCCTGATACCGGTCGCGCCACCGCTCGGTGCCGACGTTGAAGTTGCGCGTGCGGATGTTGGTGGCCGAGTCGAGCAGCGTCTGCTGGGTGGTGTTGAGGTAGGTCGGGAAGAAGATCCTGTTGACGCCGACGCGCGCGTCGACGAAGAACTTCTGTGAGACCACCGAGTTCCACAACACCTGGTAGATGTCGAACACGTCGTCTTCGTTGACGGTCGAGTCCTCGGTGGCCAGGTTCGAGGCAATCAGGAACCGTCGCGGCTTCTTGTAGTACTGGCGCGAGTACAGCCCGGTGAGGCGGTTGTTCTGCGACACCTGGTAGTTGGCGTTGAGGAGGCCCGACGTGATGTCGGTCTGATCGAGCACGAGCGTGGAGAACGCCGCCGGCACGTTGACGTGCACGCGCCAGTCGCGGAACGACGTGAACATCCGCAGCTTGTTCTTGAGGAGCGGCCCGCCGGCGCTGACGTTGACATCGGAGACGAAGTCCACGGCGTTGGTCGTCGGCCGGAAGCCGTACCTGAGCAGGTTGTCGTCGATGTTCTGGCCCTGCGTCGCGTCACCCAGCCACGCCGTGGTCACGCGGCCCTTCCACGAGTCGCTGCCGCTCTTCGTCACCATGTTCAGGAAGACGCCGCTCGTGGGCACCGTGATGTCGTGGGCCCCGGTCGAGACCTGGATGTCGTCGAAGGCATCGAAGTCGTAGTAGAAGCCGGCGGCGCCGATGGCCTGCGGGTCGCCGACGTTGATCCCGTTCAGGAAGCTCGAGTTCTGCGCGCTCGTCGTGCCGCGGGCGTTGAACACACCCTGCAGGCCGCCCGACGTGCCGCCGACGTCGGGGCGCGTGATGAGCAGGCTCGGCACCTTGTATTCCACGAGCGACCAGATGTCACGGCCGCCCGGCGTGCCCTGCAGGAGCTGCTCGCCGAGGTTCACGCTCGTGTTGGCGCTCGTCGTGTCGATGACCGGTGAGGCCCCCGTGACGGTGACCGTTTCGGCCACGGTCGCGAGCGGCATCTGCAGATCGAGCGGCACGGTCGCGCCCACCTGCACGGTGACGTTCTCGCGCACCACCGTCTTGAATCCCTGCAGCTCGAGCCGCACGGCGTAGACCCCGGGGAGCAGCGAGGGGAAGCGGTTGGTGCCCGCGCCGTCGGTGACGCCGCTCATCGAGCCGGCTACGAGCACCGGGCTCGTGAGGGTGACGGCCACGCCAGGCACCGCCGCGCCCTGGTCGTCGGTCACGCGCACCAGAATCGATCCCGACTGCATCTGCGCCACTGCCGGTCCCGTGGCCGTGAGCGCCAGGAGAGCCGTGAACAGGGCTCGTCGTAGAACTTTCATCGCAGGCCTCCAATAATCCGTGGATGTTCGTGCAAGAGATTGAAGCAAGACAAGGTCTTCACAATCCCGTCGGGTGTGCGGCCGCCGAACGGCGGGGGAATCGGCGCATCGGACACCGCGCCCGCAGGGAACGAGCCACAGCGTAGCAAGCACGGTACCGGAACGTGCACACATTCATGGGGCACCAGTCATCCATCTCGCAGGCGCGTTCATCGTCGAAGTCAGTTAAGCTGAGACGCATGCGCCTCGTCCTGGTCGCGCTCGCGATCGCGCTCCTCGCCGCGCCCGTTCAGGCGCAGACGAAGAAGACGCCGGCCCGCCGTCCGGCCCCGGCCCGGAAGGCGC
>NZ_JALHPM010000353.1:2727-3199 GCF_022842525.1 Luteitalea sp. | reverse complement strand
GCGATGTCGCGCTGCTCGGCGAGGCTCGGAACGGGTACCTGAAGCGTCCTAAGGAACGCACATGTCAGCGCACCCTTCGTGCTGCCGCCGCCCGAGGCGACCTGCCGCAGGTAGTCGTACTGCGTTTCGAGGTAGTACCGCAGAAACTGTGGGAGGATCCGCTCCGTGTCAGTCTGGACGTACGCGAGGTGCTGGTTAATGGTCGCCTCTATCCGAAGCTCCGCGCAATGGCCCAGTGTCTTGCCTTGGCCGGTGATGGCGACCAGCACGGCCCCGGGCGAAAGCACAGGGAGGTGGCACTCCCGCAGAGCAATCGGCGTCACGAAGTGGTCAGCGCCTCGGATCTCGCTGTCGTAGACCTTCGCGCTCGTGAGCCACGGGAACGTGCCTCCGTCCCAATACTCGGGGACCGACTTCTTCGGCGTCGACCCGTTTCCGATCTTCCCTAGCTCTCCGAGCGGGACGACGTCCC
>NZ_JALHPM010000353.1:0-2717 GCF_022842525.1 Luteitalea sp. | reverse complement strand
GACGTCCCAGGTCACACGCTTCTGACTGACTCCCGAAGTTTCGTCGGGCTCACGGCGAAGCCCGCGGGCAAAGATGTTCGAGGCGGCTGCCTCCTTGAGGCTCTCGGCGCTCCTGAGCGTCGCCTCCACGACCACGATCAGCTCGTGGATTCGCCAGAGTAGGGTCGCAACTGTCCTTTGATCCTCGATCGGCATGGGGTGCAGGACAAAGCGCGAGAGATGGGCCCAGGATGTTCTTGGGTGCTGAGATCCCGTCACCCCGGT
This sequence comes from Luteitalea sp., assembly GCF_022842525.1. NCBI lineage: Bacteria > Pseudomonadati > Acidobacteriota > Vicinamibacteria > Vicinamibacterales > Vicinamibacteraceae > Luteitalea > Luteitalea sp. The sequence goes on along the minus strand of NZ_JALHPM010000353.1, from coordinate 2,453 downwards.
CATGGCGTGTTCAACGAAGTCCGGCCTATGGACGACGCACGCCAGGAATCGTGAGTCGATCCCCTCCTTCGGCCGGAGCGGAAGCAGCTCCGTGGAACACACGCCTGGCTCCGTGGCGAGTACGGCTTTGTCTAGGTATGGACGCAGCTTGCTGACGAGGACATCTCCCGCCTCGTAGGCGGTCTTCTGGCTTGTTACGTCGCTGGCGCTGCCAGTAGCGATCGGTAGCAGTCGTCCAGTTGCCAGGTGTTCAAGGCCGAGGTAGGCGGCCTTCGGCCTGGCCCTTGGGTCGACCTGCTGGCAGACCAGCTCGCAGACATCGCCGAGGGTTACCTTCACCTTGGGGAGCGTCATACGAGCTGCCCCAGTTGCTCGAGCGCCGGTCGGAGCTGTCGCTGCAGCTCCGTTTCCGCCTCAAGCAGGTCCTGGAATTGCCTGAGAAGCACAGAGACATCTTCTCGCTCGCCCGGCGAGGCGGGCGTGACCCACCGACTCGGGTCCAGGTTGTAGTCAGCGCCGGCAAGCTCCTCGCTCGTGATCACAGCGACCGCGCCCTCAATCGGTTCGCCAGCGAGATAGGCCGACGCCAGCGGCTTGATGTCCGCCTCGATGAGGTGGTTCTTTGGACGCCCCTTCTGAAAGCGCGCCGCCGCGTTGAGGAGGACGATCCTGCCTTTCCGGCTCGCCGCCTTGCGCCGCGACAGCACTACGATGACGCCAGCGGCCGGCGTGTTGTAGAAGAGGTTCTCGGGTAGCAGGATCACGCCGTCGATGAGGTCGTGGTCGACGAACCATTTTCGGATGTTGCGTTCCCTATCCTCATTCTTGGAGCCGGAGCCGCGCGTCATCGCGCCGGTGTCGAGCACGACGGCTGCGCGGCCGTGGTCATTGATCGTCTTCAGGGTGTGCTGGAGCCACGCCCAATCGCCCTTGCCGGATGTGATCCCACCCGCGGTTGTGAAGCGGTCGAAGGGGTCGTTGAGGAACAGTTCTGGGTCGAACGGCTGGTTCCACATCGGGTTGGCCGTGACAATGTCGAACTGCCTCAGCGCACCGTCGCTCGTGCGGAACTTGGGGTTGATGATGGTGTCGCCGCGTTCCAAGGAGACGTCCATGTCGTGGATGATCGCGTTCATCCGGGCGACGGCGAAGCTCTCTGCCTGGAGTTCCTGCCCAAACATCCGCAGTGGCACACTGCTCATGGGGTCGAGTTCGCGGGCGACTAGCTGGAGCTTGATGAGCAACCCAGCGGAGCCGCAGGCGTAGTCGTGGCAGGACTCGCCGGGCTTGGGACGCAGGATGTTGGCCATGAGGAAGCCGACCTCAGTCGGCGTGAAGAACTCCCCGGCGCTCTGGCCGGAGCCCTCAGCGAACTTGCGCAGCAGGTACTCGTAGGCCCGGCCCAGGAAGTCGGGCTGCACGTCGCTAAGGCCGAGCCGGTGTCGCGGGTCAGAGAATGTCTCGACAACACCGCGCAGCTTCGCCGGGTTGATGTCTCGCTCACCGTTGCGCTCCGCTGCAAAGTCGACGACGTCGATCACGCCGCTGAGGGTGGGGTTGTGCCGAACGACAGCCCGCACCGCTTTGGTCAGGTGCTCGCCGATGTCACGGGGCGCGGTCGGCCGGCCGCGGGCGTCAGCTGGCCAGGAGAACGCCACTCGCCCGCTGATCACGGCCCAGCGAGCCTCAGGCGGCAGGTAGAAGCGAAGCAGTGTGTGGTCGGCCTCGGCAATCTCCAGGGCAACGGCTCGGTCGCCGAACTCATCGGCCAGCCGGTCGATCTCGTCATCGAAGACGTCGGAGAGACGCTTGAGGAACAGCAGGGGCAGCAGGTAGTCCTTGAACTTTGGTGCGTCCTTCTCGCCACGAATCGAGCAGGCAGCGCCCCAGAGCATCTGCTCCATCGACTTCGTGCCCTGGGCTGCGCTGCCGGCGCGTCGCCGGCCGGCGCCCCGGGGCTCCCCCTCCTGGGCAGCCTCGTCAGACACTCCCGCTTCTTCGGCCAGCGCCCGGATGGCGGCAAGGGCTGCTCGTTGTGGGTTGGTGCCCCCGCCCTCCCATCGGTTCACGGTCGCGAACGACACGCCAAGACGCTTGGCGAGCTGTTCCTGAGTAAGGCCCAACTCGGAGCGAATGGCACGGAGAAGGCCAGCGACGGCGGGAGATGTTTTTGGCATGTCTGCAATGTTTGCCATATCGCATCTTTCTGTCAAGAGCGGAGCGCCCACACCCCGAGATGTGAAGGCCGCCGGCCGAGTCCCGCCCCAAGGAAGCTTTCACGACCCCTGATCCCGCCCGGCTCCCGCCCGGCTGTTGAGTAGCCCGGTGGGCACCGCACGCTAGGGCGTCCGGGGCGGGGTCGGCGGCGATGGCGCTGGTCTTGGTAGAGGTGATTCTGGGGATGGGGGCAAGCATTTGGTGCCCCTCCTGGGGCACGGGGTGAACAGTCAACG
>NZ_JALHPM010000352.1:0-3336 GCF_022842525.1 Luteitalea sp. | reverse complement strand
CGCCGGCGAGCACCCGACCGTCCGCCGCGACGAGCGTGGGCGTGCCGGAAATTCCGAGACGCTCCGCCAGCGCGACATTGCGATCGATGGGATGGGGACAGTCTTGCGCCTTCGGCGCCTGATCGCGGCTCATCAGGGAGCGCCAGGCGGTGATGCGGTCCTCTGCACACCAGACGGCGATCGCCTTGGCCCGTGCATCGGGATGCAGCGATGCCAGGGGCATCAGGAAGGTGTAGATGGTGACGTCGGTGAGGTCCTTCAGGTCCGCTTCGAGCTTGCGGCAGTACGGGCAGTCGGGGTCGCTGAAGATCGCGAAGGATCGTGCGCCGGACCCGCGCACTTCCTTGAGGGCATCGGCGAGCGGCAATGCCGCGAAGTCGATGCGGGTGAGGAGATCCTTGCGCTCGGCCGTGAGGTCGCGCTGCGCCTTCATATCGTAGAGGTGACCGAACAGGAAATACTGTCCGGAGGCGTCCACATAGGCGATCTGGTTGCCCAGGGCCACTTCGAACACGCCCGGCCAGGGGGTCGGGTTGATCTCGCCGAACTTCGTGGCAGGGTAGAGCGTCTTCAGCGTCTCCATGATCGACGTGGAAGCGCTTGGGATGCTCTGGGCGGCGCACGGTGCCGCGAGCGCGGCACTCACCATGAGCGCCGCCAGTGTGGATCGAAACTTAGCCATCATCGTCATGCCTCCTGAGTTTCTGGGTGCGCTCGGTGAGCTGCGGGAATGCTTCGCGATCGGCGGACGCGTCATCGAGGGCGCCCTGCAGCGACACGCCTTGTGTCACCACCACGTCGACCGTGCGGCCGGCATCGACCTCGACGACGGGGAAGACCTTCTCGGCGAGGGTGATGTAGTACTGCGCGAGACGGTCCAGCGCCTTGCCCATGCCAGAGCCGAGCCCGGCTTCGAGTTGTTTGGCCGGGTCGACGGTGCTGGTCGAACCCAGCGGGGAGACGGAGAACGTCGTCGAGTTCTGCTGGAAGGCGTGGCCGATGCCGCCGGCGATGCCGGCCAGAAGCGCATTGGCAAGGATCTGTCCTTGCTTGGAGACGAGTCGCCCCCGCATGCCGGCCTTGCCGTCTTCGCCGGCCACGTAGCCCTTGATCGGCACATCGATCGCGGTGCCGCCACGCGTGACGCAGGAGAGGGACTCGGTGCGGATGTAGGCGCGTTCGGAACTCACATCGCCGTACCCTGCACCGACGACAAAACACTCCTTCACGCGGGCGCGAAAGTGATTCGGCAGCACGGCGTGGTCGACGAGGCGCAGGAGCACCGGTTGCGGGTTGCGTTGCGCCTGGCCGCCGGTCGGTGCATCGAGTCCGCCCAGGAGAATCGCTCGGGTGAAGGAACCGCTCGGTAGGTAGCGGCGGGTGTCTCGTGTGCTGGACGGCGCACCCTGGGTGTCCGCGCCGCCCTTGGTCGTCTTCGCCGGTGTTCCATCGCCCAGCGCGATGCTCACGATGCCGGACGGTTGGATCGCCGGCGGCACGGTGCCGGGCGCGGGGACCGTCGACGAGGTTGGCCGAGGGGGCGGGGGCGGCGGCAGGCGTTGCGCGAGGGTTCCATCGTTCGCGTCGGTGCTCGGCCTATCGGGGCCGAAGTTCGGACGGGCCGCCGGTACGGCGATGGGCGGTGGCGGGAGCGGCGTCAGGCGGGCTTCCTCCAGCTTCTTGAGGCGTTCCAGCATCGCCTTGTTCTGGGTTTCCAGCTCGGTGTTGCGCTGATGGATCTCGCGCGACTTCTGCTCGATGGTCTTCAACTGCGCATCGGCCTGCCCTCGCCAGGCATCCTTGGGATCGACTTGGGCGCCGGGACCGAGGATCTGGGTGGACTTCGGCCGCGCGGTACGGGAATCCGGATCCTGGGAGTCGGTCAACGAGACCGACAGTACGGCCGCACCGATGACGAGTGCGGCGATGCCGCCGAGCAGCAGGAACTGGCGGCGCTTTGCTGCTGCGGGTGCGGTGCGAGGGGCGTCAGTCATGGGGGCGGCGCTCCCGGATCACGAAGACGGAGACGGCATCGCCCGCACGGATCTGCTCGGCATCCAGCGACACCGCAATGACACCGGGCTTGTAGAGATCACGCGCGGACAGTGCGGCTTCCACGGTCGTCAAATTGGCGAGGAGGTACTTCTCGCCGACCAGGTCGGTGCCCCGATGGGTGCGCACGAGCGTCAGGCGTAGCCCAGGCCAGAGGGCGAAGTCCTGATTCGTTTCCCGGACTTCCATGTCGTCGGGAATCGCGTCGTTCGCCATCGCGAGCAGCAGGTTCTTGACCGTGCGGACATGTCGATGGCTGCGTTCGGCGGGGGCCGCGGCGCTGGTCGGATCCCGGGCTTCGCGGATGACGATGGAGTCGCTCGGCGCGTCCACCGGCTGCAGGAGCAGGCCAACGGTGCTGCGCTCGGAGCTTAAGAAGAGGTTGATCGGCTTCGTGGCGTCCGGCGTCACGGGGCGAATGAAGATCTGCCCCCTGTCCTCGTCCTTCTCCAGGACGAAGTCGCCGGCGTTGCCCGTCACCTTGCGGATGCGACCGCGCTCGAAGGTGATCCGTGTCACTTCCTTCTGCGAAATCTTGGCGAAGACGGTCTCGCCGTCGCGGGCGGTGACGGTTTGTAGCGCGTGCGCGAGCGAGCTAGTGGCCAGCGCCAGCAGAAGCAGAAGTGCTCTTGGTTTCGAGGGGATCATTGGGGTGGGTTTCCCGGAACGATTTGAGCGTGATGCGACCGCCCGTGTACTGAAACTCGATGGCATAAGCCTTCACGACCTCGGACACGCGCCGATCGCTCACGAAGGTGGTGAGTTGGCCGCGTACGCCAACTTTGAGATGGCGTTCGTCGACGCTCAGGTCCTGGGCGCTGAAGATCGTGGCAGCACTGTCGCGCTTGAGCCGCTCGGCGCTGGTGGCGAGTTGGGTGCGCAGTACGCCGAACGAGGACGGGGCCGCATACTGCAGCAGCACCCTCGACTGGTGATCGACGCTCTGTGGGGTGACATTGAGGATGAGCTGCATGAGGAAGTAGCCCATCTGTTCGAGGTACTCGGCGCTTACCCGGTCCTGCTCGACCCAGAAGGTTTTGTGCACGCTCGGCGGAATCAGGACGACGCGCTCGTGTCCCGAGGCCCGCACGGCGAAGAGTGCGAGGACGAGATTGACGGCGATCGAGCCCATCAGGAGTACCAGGAGGGTCGCCGTGGCTCGACGAGCGGCGCCGAGATTCCCCTGCATGAGCGTGAGCTTCATCCCGCCATCTCCCGAAGCCAGGAGGGCGGCGTTCGCTTGAGACCCGTGACGGCGGCGGGCAGGTGCCAGTACAGGAGGTG
>NZ_JALHPM010000351.1:0-3341 GCF_022842525.1 Luteitalea sp. | reverse complement strand
GGGCAGGGCGTCCTCGACCTCGCGCCGCTGCTCGGCCTGCTGCTCGCCACGCCGGCCGCGGCGGTCGACGCCGCCGCCGCGTGGTTCCACGCCGCACTGGCATCGGCGCTGGCCGACTGGGCCGCAGCCGCCGCGCACCGCGCCGACATCGACACCGTGTGCCTGGGGGGCGGCTGCTTTGCCAACGCCGTGCTGACCGATCGTGTCACGCGTCAGCTCCAGGGCCGCGGCCTGCGCGTGCTGCGTCCCCAGCGCCACGCCTGCGGCGACGCCGGGCTTGCCCTCGGGCAAGCCTGGGTCGCGGCCCGCCGCCCGACACCCACCCACGTTCCCGACGAAAGCCGCCCATGTGCCTTGCCATTCCCGCCCGCCTGATCGAGATGCTGGACGCCGAGCAGGCCGTCGTCGATCTCGGCGGCATCCGCAAGCAGGTGTCGATCGCGCTCGTTCCGGGCGCCGTGGTCGGCGACTACGTCATCGTCCACGTCGGTCATGCGATCGGGCGCATCGATCCCGAGGAAGCGCGGCGCACGCTCGCGCTGTTTGGCGAACTCGCCGGCGCAACGCCGGCACTGGAGGCCCGGGCATGAAGTACATCGACGAGTTCCGCGACGGGGCGGTGGCGCAGAAGATCGCCGCGCGCCTGCGCGACGAGGCCACCCCCGGGCGCTCCTACGGCTTCATGGAGTTCTGCGGCGGCCACACGCACGCGATCTCGCGCTACGGCATCACCGAGCTGCTGCCCGACAACGTGCGCATGATCCACGGCCCGGGCTGCCCGGTCTGCGTGCTGCCGATCGGGCGCATCGACCTGGCGATCCAGCTCGCGCTCCAGCACGGCGCGATCGTCTGCACCTACGGCGACACGATGCGCGTGCCGGCGTCCGACGGCCTGTCGCTGGTGCGCGCCAAGGCCCGCGGCGGCGACATCCGCATGGTCTATTCCGCCACCGACGCGTTGCACATCGCGCGCCAGAACCCCGGGCGGGAGGTGGTGTTCTTCGCCATCGGCTTCGAGACCACCACGCCGCCCACCGCGCTGGCGATCCGCACCGCGCACCGGGAAGGCCTGGGCAACTTCAGCGTGCTGTGCTGCCATGTGTTGACGCCGTCGGCCATCACCCACATCCTCGAGAGCCCCGAGGTCCGGCAGTACGGCACGGTGCCGATCGACGGCTTCGTCGGCCCGGCGCACGTGAGCATCGTGATCGGCTCGGCGCCGTACGAGCACTTCGCGCAGGAGTACCGCAAGCCGGTGGTGATCGCCGGCTTCGAGCCTCTGGACGTGATGCAGGCGGTCTTGATGCTGGTGCGCCAGGTCAACGAGGGCCGCACCGAGGTCGAGAACGAGTTCACCCGTGCCGTCACGCCCGAAGGCAACCTGACGGCGCAGGCGCTGGTCTCGGAGGTGCTGGAGCTGCGCAGCACCTTCGAGTGGCGCGGTCTCGGCGAGGTGCCCTACAGCGCGCTGAAGATCCGCCCGGCGTTTGCCCCCTTCGACGCCGAGCGGCGCTTCGGCCTGGGCTACCAGCCCGTGGCCGACAACAAGGCCTGCGAGTGCGGCGCGATCCTGCGCGGCGTGAAGAAGCCGACCGACTGCAAGATCTTCGGCACCGTCTGCACGCCGGAGAACCCGGTGGGGTCGTGCATGGTGTCTTCCGAAGGGGCCTGCGCGGCGCACTATTCGTACGGCCGGTTCCGGGACATCCCGATCCGCGTGGAGGCCACGGCATGAGCACGCGCAAGGACTACGTGCGGCCGCTCGACATCCGGCATGGCCGCATCGACATGGGCCACGGCGCCGGCGGGCGCGCGGCCGCGCAGCTGATCGAGGCGCTGTTCCTGAGCGCGTTCGACAACGAACACCTGCGCCAGGGCAACGACGGGGCCGCGTTCGACATCCCTGCGGGCCACCGGCTCGTGATGGCCACCGACGGGCATGTGGTGTCGCCGCTGTTCTTTCCCGGGGGCGACGTGGGGTGCCTCAGCGTGCACGGCACGATCAACGACGTGGCGATGTGCGGCGCACGCCCGCTGCACCTGGCCGCCAGCTTCATCCTCGAGGAGGGGTTTCCGCTGGCCGACCTGAAGCGCATCGTCGATTCGATGGCCGCAGCCGCGCGCGATGCCGGCGTGAGCATCGTCACCGGTGACACCAAGGTCGTCGAGAAGGGCAAGGGCGACGGCGTGTTCATCTGCACCACGGGCATCGGGGTGGTCCCGCACGGTGTGGACGTGGGCGGCGCCAACGCCCGCCCGGGCGACGTCGTGCTGCTCTCGGGCACCATCGGCGAGCATGGCGTGGCGGTGCTGTCGCAGCGGGAGTCGCTGCAGTTCGAGACCACGATCGCCTCCGACACGGCGGCGCTGCACACCCTGGTCGCGGCGATGCTGGCCGCCGCGCCCGGCGGCGTGCGAGTGCTGCGCGACCCGACCCGCGGCGGACTCGCGACCACGCTGAACGAGGTCGCGCGGCAGTCGGGCGTGGGCCTGCTCCTGGACGAGGCGGCGATCCCGGTGCTGCCGCAGGTCGACGCGGCCTGCGAGCTGCTCGGCCTGGACCCGCTGTACATCGCCAACGAGGGCAAGCTGATCGCGGTGTGCGCACCCGAAGCCGCCGCGGCCGTCCTCGCCGCGATGCGCGCACACCCGCTCGGCGGCGCCGCCGCGCGCATCGGCAGCGTCACCGACGACCCGCATCGTTTTGTGCAGATGGAAACCCGCTTCGGCGGCCGGCGCGTGGTCGACTGGCTGAGCGGCGAGCAGCTGCCCCGCATCTGCTGAGACCGCGGCCGCGCGCTGCACCCGGGTCGTCGGCGTCGATGTCCATGCAACCGTCCTGCGAGCGCATCTGCCGCAAGACCGAGCTCGGCGTGAGCGCGCTGAAGACCGGTGCTGGCCGGCTCAACGCGCAGGGCCGCACGGCGCGTGCTCGACGGCAAGCTGCCGTGAGGGCGGCTCGATGCTGAACCGACCCCTGCGTGTGCTGCTGCTGTGCCACAGCTTCAACAGCCTGGCGCAGCGGCTCTTTGTCGAGCTCGGGGCGCTGGGGCACCGTGTCTCGGTCGAACTCGACATCGCCGATCGGGTGACCGAGGAGGCTGTCGCGCTGTTCGAGCCGGACTTGGTGATGGCTCCGTTCCTGAAGAGGAAGATCCCGGAATCGGTGTGGCGACGCGTGGTGTGCCTCGTCGTGCACCCGGGGCCCCCCGGCGATCGCGGGCCGGCGGCCCTCGACTGGGCCGTGCTCGGGGCGCCGCCGCGCTGGGGGGTCACCGTGCTGCGTGCCGACGGCGAGTTCGACGCCGGACCGGTGTGGGACCACGCCGACTTCGCGATGC
>NZ_JALHPM010000350.1:0-3407 GCF_022842525.1 Luteitalea sp. | reverse complement strand
AGCGTGTCGGTGCCGTAGAAGCCCCAGGTGGTGGGGATCTGGTAGAAGTCGACCAGCGGGAGCACCAACACTTTGCCGCTCGTCGGGGCGTCGTTGACGGCGTCGGCGAGTTCCGTCCATCCGGCCGGTAGTTGTACCTGTTCGTGGCGGCCTGGCTGGTCGTCCTTGGTGACCTGCCCGCTGGCCATCGGCCAGGCGAACAACAACGGCCCGACGCAGAGCAACGCCGTCATGGCTGACCGTGCCGTATGGCGCAGGACCTCGTAGCGGGGTCGCGTGTGGGCCATCAACGCTTCCAGCGCTATCGCCCAGCACACCACCATGGCCAACAGCGGCACGGCGCCGACTTTGCTCATGGGTTCACGCAGCAGCCAGAAGCCTGGCACGTGGTTGTAGAGGGCGGCGTTGATGAAGCTGGCGGGCTCGTGGAGGCCCTTGCCCACGATCCAGCAGGCCACGCAACCAATGGAGAGCAGATGAACGAGCCGTCGGTGCGCGGTGGCGAACAAGGCGGCGATGCCGATACCGGCGGGTAGCAGCCAGGCCAACCACGCCACGGATGGCCGGCCGAGCACGGTTGCGGCCAGGCCGTGCGACGCGGGGTCGGGCCACGTCCAGGCGCTGCGCAGAGTCATGACGTTGGCCAGTGAGTTGTTCTTGTGGGTCCACGCCCACGCCGCCACGTCGGTCTGTGCGCCGATGGTGTCGGTGGCCCGGGCTCGTCCGATGGCGAGGACCTGTGGCACCACCCACCACAGGTGTACGGCTAAGGCGGCCGGCGCGGCGGCGGCCAGTGCTTTGAGGGTGCGCCACCGTCCCGGGCGGCCGGTAGCGGTGAGTGCGGGCGCGATCACCGGCAGCATCGCGGTCCACACGGCCACGACGGCCATCAGCGGCGGGTTCAGCGACACGTAGCTCATGGGTAGTGTGCACGCAACGAGCCCGGTGATCCGCACCGGTGTTCCCCGTGCGACGTCGATGGCCCGTGCGGTGAGCAGGCCGATAACGCCGACGACGAGTATCGGCAGGTAGTTGGGCAGACCGGTGAGGGCGAGAAGGTTGAACGCGGCCAGGAAGCCACCGCCGACGATGAGGGTGCCGTGGTGGCAGAAGCGCCGCACCAGCGCGGCGCCTCCTGCTGCTGCGAAGGCGAACATGGAGGAGAACAGGAACCGCTCAGCCAACGGTTCGCCGCCACCCAAGCTGCGGGCGAGGCGGACGAGCGCCAGTTCAGGCAAGCGCACGATGGTGTACGCCGCGCCGCCGGCGCCTGAATTCTCGTGGGTCCACGATGAGCGCCACTCTTGGAAGGCCCCGCGCCGCAGGAATAATCCGAGGTCGCCGGTGGCGTAGAACCAGCCGGCACGGAACCAGGTGGCGAACACCAACGTAAATACCAACACGGCGGCGCTTGCCACCAGCCAGGTGCCTCGGCTCCGGCCTGCGCGCCGGGAGAACCCGGCGAGCGGGGCGGCCGTTGGCGGCGGGAGGCGGCCGATCGTCACGTCGACACCGATCCGATCAAGCGCAGCGCGTCCGCACGGCGTGCACGATCAGGTTGCGTGCCCCTGCTCCGGGTAGGAGCAACGCGTCAAGGGCGCGTTCGGTGGCGGCCAGCATCCCGGCGCCGCGACGCCCGGAGAGGCGTCGGTACACCGGATGCGGTAGCCGTGGGCCGGCGAAGGTGGCGACCGGCAGCAGCCCGACACTGCGTAGCAACGGGCCCACCGAGCTGGGCGAGACAAAGCTGACGCTGTCCGACGGGTACCCGAAACGGGCCAGGGAGCGGCCGTTGGCGAGGTCGAACAACAACGAGCCGCCGGGCGCCAGCACGCGGGCCAGCTCGGCCAGCGCGGCGCCGGTATCCGGCACGTACTTCACCACCCGCATGGCGATGATTGCGTCGAAGGCGGCGGTCTCGAACGGCAGCCGTTCGCCGAGGGTGCCTTCGACGGTCGTCACCGATGGGTGGCGTTGCCGGATTACGGCGAGCATCTCGGGAGCAGCGTCGAACGCGGTCACGCCCCACCGCTGCGCGGTGGCGATCCCGCTGAAGCGTCCGGTGCCGGCGCCCACGTCGAGTAGCTGGCGGCCGGCACCTTGCCCGATCGCGTCGCTCACTAGGCGGGTCTCCTGCTGCGCCACGCGGGTCAGCGCGGTCCCGGCGAAAGCGACCTCGTCGTAGCTTGGGCCCAAGGCGCCGAAGAACGTCGGCCAGGCCCGCGTGGCCGAGGTGCGTTCGGGCGAGGTGCGCCGGCTTCGGCGTGAGGTTCCGGGTCCAGATCGGGCCGAGCCGATCGGGCGGTGCGGGACGGGCGGGCCGAGTTCGCCGTTGTGTGCTTGGTACATGTCGTGGTCCCTCCACCGGTGCTGTCAGGCTGCCAGGATGTTGCGCTGGCCGGTTACGAAGCGATAGGCGTCGTGCACGACTGCGGCGGCGCCGTCCCAGTGCCAGTCGATCTCGATCGTGTGCCGGGCTGCGGCTGACAGGTGTTCCCAACGAGCCCGGCTGCTGAGGGTGTCCAGCAGGGCGTCGGCCAACGCACCTGCGTCGCCGGCCGCCACCACCCGGCCGTTGTGGCCGTCCCGCAACAAGGGACGCAAGCACGCGACATTGGTACCGACGACCGGCAGGCCCACGGCCATCGCTTCGGCGGCCACCAGTGCGGGGGTGATGGTCGCGTCCATGCGGAGCGGTACGGCTGCGACCTGAGCTCCGGCGAGAACGTCGTCGAGATCGCCGGAACCTTCCGAGCGGATCTCGACGCCAGCCATCCGGAGATCGGCCCAGCGCGCTGAGCTGCGCGCCGGCCGCAGGGCGAGAACGAGTCGGCTGTCAGGGCGCACCCGCCGTACTCGAAGGTACGCCAGCAGTAGGTCGTCGATGCCCCGGCCGGTTTCCGCCCGCCCGGCGAACACGATGCTGCCGTGCGGAGACCATTGCGCGCGTCGGGTGGACGGCTGTGCGGCACCGCAGGCCAGAAACGCGGGACCGACGGGGGCAAGGTGCTCGACGAGCTGCGGGTCGGGGCTGCACACTGCGGCGATGCGACGGTGATGCAACGCCGCTCGCAAGAGTGGCAGGCCGGCGCTGTGGGCGATGAGCCGACGATGCAAGGACATGTCAGCCCGACGGTGGTCGCGCCACGTCTGTGGTCGACTCGCCAGGGGGAGGGCCAAACGGCCGTACACGCTGACCACCACGGCTGCGCTGCCTGCGGGCAGGGTGACGGCCACGGCTGCGACTCCTTCGCCCCCGTGAACGTGAATGACATCGGGCCGCACCGCCGCGAGTACTTCGCGCAGGCGCAGAGACCACGGCATGGGGCTCACCCCGCCACCGAGTTCATGGGTGGCGGCGAACATGTCGCCCCTGGCGTTGGTGGCGCACAGGTGATGCTCGCCCG
>NZ_JALHPM010000349.1:0-3411 GCF_022842525.1 Luteitalea sp. | reverse complement strand
AGGCGCGCTTCGCTGACATTCAAGATTCAGAATGAAGCGCAGCTCGGGGCGCCGGTGCCGTGGGCCGTCGCCTTTGGCTCGGCCCGGCTCGCCTCACGGCGGGGCCATCGGGCGGACGAGCAATTCAGGCGCGCTTCGCTGACATTCAGCATTCAGAATGAAGTGCAGCTCGGGGCGCGGGTGCTGTGGGCCGTCGCCTTCGGCCCGGCTCGCCTCGCGGCCGGGCCACCGGGCGGACGAGCGGCGCAGTAATGGCGCGGTCTCCCCGCGGGCCGGTTGGCACTTTCTGCGACGACCGGGGCTGGCGACCCCGCAGGTCGGCGCTGGGTGGGACAACGGCGATGGCACGAACGATGCGACCGGCGGCTGCATGGGGCGAGAGATTCAGGAGCGCAGCTACCGGTTCGGGCGCGACGTGATGCGCTACGCCGTCGAGTGCGAGTCGCGGTCGGTGATCGGGCGAGAGTTGCTGCGCCAGCTGTTCCGGTCCGCGACGTCGGTCGGCGCCAACTTGCAAGAGGCGCAGGCTGCCAGCAGTCGCCCGGACTTCATTCACAAGGTCGGCATCGCCCGAAAAGAGGCCTTCGAGGCTCGCCACTGGCTCCGCCTCCGCCGGGACATGTGCCCGGCCGACGATGGGCTGCCTGCCCTGCAGGCGGAGTCCAACGAACTCTGCCGGATCCTGTCGTCCATTCTCATCAGCGCCAGACGCAACGACGCCCGCCGCAGCGCCGACCGCCTCGCGCGCCGCGCCGACCTCTGAGGTTCGACCTGGCAACCCTGAATAGTGCGGCGGGAGAGTGGCGGTGCTGGCCCCGCGCTTCATTCTGAATCTTGAATGTCGCCATCAGGGGCCCTGAATTGTGCAGCGGCAGAGTGGCGGTGCTGGCCCCGCGCTTCATTTTTCATCTTGAATGTCGCCGTCAGGAAACCTGAATTGCTGATGCAACATTCCCCGCCCCTCCGTCGTCGGAATGCGCTGGAGGACTTCCGAGATGCTGACTCGTCGTGAATGGCTGACCTTGACGGCCGGGGCCGGTACCGCCCTGGCGCTCGATACCATCCGGCTGCAGGCGCAGCAGCCCCTGATCATGCGCGCCATCCCGTCCTCGGGCGAGAAGATCCCGGTCGTGGGTCTCGGCAGTTCGGCCACCTTCTCCCAGGTCGCACGCAGTGAGGACGTCACGGCCCTGCGCGAGGTGCTGAAGGCCTTCACCGACCAGGGCGGCACCGTGTTCGACACGGCCCCCAGTTACGGCGCCTCAGAGGAGGTCGCCGGTCGCCTCGGTGGGGAACTCGGCATCACCGACAAGATCTTCTGGGCCACGAAGGTGAACGTCGCCGGGCGCGGCGGGGGCGGTGCCGATCCGGCGGCGGCCAGGGCGCAGATCGACGCCTCGTTCACGAAGCTCAAGAAGGCCAAGATCGACCTCATCCAGGTGCACAACCTCGGAGATGTCCCGACCCAGTTGGGCCTCCTCAAGGAGATGAAGAAGACCGGCCGCGTCCGCTACATCGGCGTGACCAGCACCAACAAGTCCCAGTACGCCGAACTCCAGACGGTGATGCGCAACGAGCCGCTCGACTTCATCGGTGTGGACTACGCCATCGACAACCGCGACGTCGAGGAGTCCATTCTGCCGCTCGCGCAGGAGCGCAAGATCGGCGTGCTGGTGTACGTGCCGTTCGGCCGGACCCGCCTCTTCAAGCGCGTCGGCGACCGGCCGGTGCCCGACTGGGCGAAACAGGTGGGTGCCGCCACCTGGGGCCAGTTCTTCCTGAAGTACGTCGTCGCCCATCCGGCCGTGACGTGTGTCACGCCGGCGACCAGCCAGGCGAAGAACGTCATCGACAACCTGGGCGGCGGGCGCGGCTCGCTGCCCGACGCGGCCACGCGCAAGAAGATGGTCGAGTTCATCGAGGCGCTGCCCAACGCCTAGGCGGCAAACGCCCCGACAGGACGGAGAAACGAGGACGGGGAAGCGAGGACGGAGGAACGAGGACGGAGGAGAGAGGTAGGTGGGAGGTCAGAGGTCAAAGGGGCGAGCCGCGAGGCTTTCACTTCTTCCCTTCCTTCTTCACGCCCTCCGTCCTACCTCCGTCCTCATTCCTCTGTCCTCCGTCCTGCCTGGGGGGCTTCACCCGAGGTGCCGTCCGCCATCCACCCGGACCACCTGTCCAGTCACCCAGTCCTGGGCGAGGAGTCCGATCACGGTGTCGGTGACGACCTCCGGGCCGCCCCAATGTCCGAGTGGGGTCGCCGCGATCACGGCCTGCTGCATCTCCGCGGTCGATCCCGCCGCGGGGAGGATGGGGCCGGGGGCGATCGCGTTGACCTGGATGCCCGCCTCGGCCAGTTCCAGCGCCAGCGCCTCGGTGAGGGCGACGACCCCTGCCTTCGCGACGTAGTAGGGGACGTACCCCGTGTACCGCGGGCGCCCGCTGGCCGCGACCCAATCACTGCACAGGATGATGTGACCGGAGCCGCGCGTGCGCATGTGCGCTCCGGCCGCGCGTGCGCAGTGGAACGACGCGTCGAGGTCGACGGCGAGCTGCTGATGCCAGAGGTCTGGGGTCACGTCGTCGAGCGGCACGCGATCGTAGGTGGAGGCGAGACACACCAGCACGTCGAGCCGCCCGGCCCAGTCGAGGACATCGGCGACCAGGCCCTGACACGCCTGCGGTTGCCGCAGATCGGCGAAGAACGCGCGCCCGCGACGCCCAGCGGCCGTGACGGTCTCGACCGCGCCAGCGATGGCAGAAGCGGAACGGGAATAGGAGAGCGCGACGTGCGCGCCTCGCTCGGCACACGCCTGCGCGAGCGACGCCCCCATCCGGGCACCGCCCGTGATGAGGACCACGCGGTCAGCAAGCACAAACAATTGTGAATTCAAAATTCACAATGAAGCTCAGCTCGAGGCACCCGGTCGAAGCCTACGCGGACCCTTCATTGTGAATTCTGAATTCCCCTTAGAACGCAAACGTCCCGACGAACGCCGAGCGCTTGTCGATCTGCTGCCAGCGGCTCCCGAGCGCCTGTCCCGTGAAGGTCTGGTTGCGCGTGAGGCCGACCTCGGCCTCGGCGCCACGCGACAGCGGGTGGAACCACTGCATCGCGCCGCACGACGGATCGTGGTGGATGTGGGCCTCGACCTGCAGCTGGGCATCACCCGCGAGCACGGCCGCCGCGTGGTGGGTACGCTCGAAGGCAATCGGCACGGCCTGGACGTCGACGACGCGGAACGCCAAATCACCGATGGCCGTCTTCGCCATCGAGACGAGGGCCTCGCGCTGCGCCGTCGTGGCCCGGTCGTCGACATACAGCAGCGTCTTGACCAGGGTCGGGGCTTCTCCGCCCATCTCGCGCATGCCCAGGTTGTGCGTGCCGGACAGCGCGGCGATCAACGCGAT
>NZ_JALHPM010000348.1:0-3431 GCF_022842525.1 Luteitalea sp. | reverse complement strand
CTGGCCGGCCCACCCGATGCGGCACTGCCGCGCGCGCCCGCCGGGCTGCCGCCTCCGCCGCCACCTCCCGTGGCCTATGCGCGCGGCGCGATGCCGCCCGGCGTGCCGGGGACGGCGTCGCCGAGTGGCATCGATGTCGCTGCCGCGCCAGCCGTGCCGCAACTCATGCGCGTGACGCTTGCCCAGCCAACCAAGGCCGGTGATCCAGCCGAGCCTGGGGGCAAGAAGCCGCGCGAGACGCTGGAGAACTTCCTGCCGGTCAGCTTCACAAAGGGCGTGTTGCTGGGGGGCCTGGACGCGCCTACCGGCGGCCAGGCTCAATCGAATCCGCATCCGGTGCTGATCCGGCTGTCCGACAACTCGGTGCTGCCCAACCGCTTCCGGGCGGAGTATCGGGAGTGCTTCGTCATCGCGGCCGGCTACGGCGACATCAGTTCGGAGCGTGCCTTCCTGCGCACCGAGCTCCTCTCATGCGTGCGGCCGAACGGCGACTCGCTGGAAGTGAAGATCCAGGGCTCGGTCTTCGGCGAGGACAGCAAAGTCGGCATGCGCGGCCGCCTGGTGACCAAGCAAGGCCAGATGCTGGCGAACGCACTGCTCGCCGGCGTGGTCAGCGGCATCGGCCAGGGCTTCTCCCAAGCGAACACCACCTACAGCACGTCGCCGCTGGGATCGGTGGCCACCACATCCGGGGCCGATGCCTACCGCGCCGGCATCGGCTCTGGCGTCGGCAAAGCGATGGACCGGCTCGCCCAGTACTACATCAAGCTCGCGGAACAGACCTTCCCGATCATCGAGATCGACGGTGGCCGCGAGATCGACGTGGTCCTCACCAAGGGTGTCCGCATCGACAACACCGATGCCCCCTCAGCCTCCAACTCTCCCACCTCGCTGCCCGGCCGCATCGAGCCGGCGGAGCGCTACCAGAAGGTGACCACCGATGAAGAATGAACCGTTCCTGGTTGGCGCGCTTATTGCGCTGGCCATGCAGGCCGTACACGCCGGCCCGACAGGTGAGGAAGCTCGCCTGCTGGCCACGCTCAAGCGCACCTATCCGGCAACGACCTTCACCTCGGTCGCCGCAAGCGAGGTCCCCGGTCTCTTTGAGGTCTGGATGGGCCCGAACGTGGCCTACGTGTCGCCGAAGAGCCCACGCTACTTCATCATGGGTCGGCTGCTCGATGCCAAGACGGCGACCGACATCACCGGGCCGAAGCTCGCACGAGCCCAGGCCCTTCGACCGCCGGCAGAGACGATGGAGGTGGCCGAGAAGCCGATCGATCCCGCGCGGCTGCCGCTTCAGGACGCCCTGAAGGTCGTCCACGGGACTGGTGCCCGCATCCTGTACGCGTTCAGCGATCCGGCCTGTTCGTTCTGCCGGCGACTCGAGCCGGAACTCGCCCGGCTTTCGGACGTGACCATCTACACCTTCGTGCTGCCCTTCCAGGGTCGGCAGCTGCCTCAAGCAGTTCTGTGCTCGGGCGACCCGGTGAAGAACTGGCAGGCCGTGATGCTCAACGCCGACACCAGCGGGCTGAACGGGCAGGCCGATTGCGCGACGCCGCTGGATCGCAACGTGCAGTTGGCGCGGCAACTCGGCGTCAACGGCACGCCGACGATCTTCTACGCAGACGGCACGCGCACGACCGGCTACGTCCCCGGCGCCGAGATCGAGCGGCGGCTTGCGTCAGCGATCGCGGGCGACCTGCCGGCCGCGCAGTCGAAAACCGTCACCCAGGTGAGGCCGCAATGAGCAACCGATCCGTTGTCGCCCCAGGCCGCGTCGTGACGCTGCTGGCCCTCTTGGCCCTGCTTGCAGGCTGTACGTCGATCACCGGCCTGGACGGCGACTCGAAGTACGCATGCAAGGCCCCCGAAGGTGTCCGATGCGACTCGCTCTCGGGCAACTACTACAACGCGATCCAGAACAACCTGCCCGTGCAGCGGCGGTCCGCGACGCCCCCGGTCGACACGGCGCCGCAGTCGCCTCCTCCAACGGGGGGCGCGCGCGCTGCCCCGGTGATGCTCAACGCCTCCACCCGCCCCACGGCGAACGACGAGGGCGCGGCGTACCAGGCGGTGCCGTTGCGTGCCGCGCCGCGGGTGCTGCGCATGTGGGTCAAGGCCTGGGAAGACGCAGACCGCGACCTCGTCGGCGAGAGCTTGGTGTACGTCCAGGTCGACAACGGCCGCTGGCTGGTCGATCACGTCCAGCGCCAACAGCGCGAGGCCTTCCTGCCGATCCGCGCGCCGAAGGCACCTGCCTCAACGAAGTCGGCCGGCGCGCCACCCGGGCCGAATGGTCCGTCGACGACACCGACCGAGGACGCGCCCTCCTTGACCCAGGCGCTGCGTGCGCTACAGGGCCGGGCGCCCGCCGCTGATCAATGAACCGTGAGGGCACCTCCATGCTCGAGACCCTTCGCCTCAATCTGTTCGGTGGTGCTTCGTCCGCGGGCTCTGGCGACGGCAACGGCCCCGGGCTGTTCTCGTTCGGACACAAGGACGAGTCGCCGGCCGACCAGTTCGCCAGTTGGCTGCCCTACATCTCGTACCTCGACGACGAACAGTTGTTCGTCAACAAGGACGGCGTCGGATTCCTGCTTGAGGTCATGCCGCAGAGCGGGGCTGACGACCGGATGGTCGACGTGCTCGTGTCGCTCTACTCGAACTGCCCGCCCGACACGGGCATTCAGTTCCACCTCTTTGCGTCCCCGCATGTCTGCCCACCGCTGCGGCGGTACGCCAACCTGCGCATGGAGGACCGCGACCAGCTCCAGAAGGCGCAAACCTTCGGCCGCCCGGCGCGCAACGACAACCTGTACCGCAAACTGGCACGCCGCCGATACGCCCACCTGTCTCACGGAGCGCACCACTCGCTCACGCAGGGCTTCCACTACACCATCCGCGACTTCCGCCTGATGGTCAGCGTGTCGGTCAGGGCCGACCCCGCGAACCTGTCCGATCGCGAGCGCATCATCGGCCTGCGGGACGGCATGGCGACAACGCTGCGCTCGGCCTCGCTACCCAATCGTGTCTGCGACGCAGCCGACCTGATCAACTGGTGCTCGCTGTTCGTCAATCCGGACCGCATCGACGCAGCAACCGCACCGGATCTTCACTACGACGACGGGCGCGAACTGCGCGACCAGATCGTCGATCACGACACCATCCAGGACGCGCGCTCCAACGGTCTGCATCTCTGGAAGGAAGGTGCCGGCGACGGCCTGGACGTCCGCTTCTTCTCTATCAAGTCCTTTCCCGAGCGATTCGGCCTGTGGCAGATGGGGGCGCTCGTCGGCGACCTGATGCAGCCGGCCCTGCAGTACAGCTCGCCCTTCCTGCTGACGATGGGCGTCTACATCCTCGACCCCAATGCCACGAAGACCGTGGTCACGGCGAACCATGTGCGCGCGACGCAGAACGCGGGC
>NZ_JALHPM010000347.1:0-3432 GCF_022842525.1 Luteitalea sp. | reverse complement strand
GAGGCGTCCAGTCGTTGGGAGGGACGCCTCGCCGAGGCGTCCGCGCACGAAAGGACAGACGCATGCGCGCAGCTGACGTGATGGACACGCGGGTGGCCGTGGCTGACGCGTGCACCGGCGCCGACCAGGCCTGGGACCACATGCGCACGCACGATCTCCAGGCGCTCGTGGTCACCGAGCGCGACCGCATCCTGGGTGTGGTCACGCGCGCACGACTGGACGGCACCCGCGGCAAGGCCCACCGACGCGACCGCACCCTGGCCGAGTACCTCCCTCAGGGGCCGATCGCGGTGACCAGCGACTGCTCCGTGGCCCGGGCCCTGGCGGTGCTCGACGGCCATGTGGCGGGCTGCGTGCCGGTGCTGGAGCGCGGCCGGTTGGTGGGCGTGCTGACCATCGCCGGCCTGCTCCGGAAACTCAACGAGCGGCAGGCGATGCGGCGCCGGGCTTCGTGAGCGACGTCCCGGCCGTCGTCTTCGAACACGTCGCCCTCGCCTTCGACGAGACCGTGGTCATGCGTGATGTCAGCTTCTCGATCCCAGAGGGGCACATGGCCATCCTCATGGGCCCGAGCGGTTCCGGGAAATCCCTGGTCCTCAAGATGATCCTGGGCCTGGTTCGGCCCGACGCGGGTGCCATCCATGTGCATGGCGTCCGCATCGACGGCCTGTCGGAGCCCGAGTTGATGCCGGTGCGCGACAGCATCGGGATGCTGTTCCAGGAGGGCGCGCTCTTCGACTCGCTCACGGTCGAGGAGAACATCGGCTTCAAGCTGAAGGAAGAACACCGGCAGCCCGCCGACGTGATCAGGGCGCGTGTCGAGGAGATGCTCGCAGTGACCGGGCTGCAGGAGTTCATCGACCGCAGCCCGGCGGCGTTGTCCGGCGGACAACGGCGCCGCGTCGCGGTCGCGCGCGCGATGGCGGCGCGGCCGCGCCTGCTGCTGCTCGACGAACCGACCTCGGGTCTCGACCCGATCACGGCCAAGACCGTGGATGCCGGCATCCTTGCCCTGCGCGATCTCGAGCACGTCACGACCCTGCTGGTGACCCACCAGCTCGAGGACGCGTTCTACATGGCCGGACACGAAGCGGTGTCCACGCCGGACGGCATCGTCATCGCGCCGGCGCCGCATCGCAGCGCTCGCGAGGTCACCTTCCTGGTGCTGAACGACGGGGTGATCACCTTCGATGGCGGCATCGATGCGCTCCTCGCGTCGACCGACCCCTACATCAGCATGAGCCTCTCGGGCTGGGTGCCACCGCTCCACGCCTGAAGGCTGCCGCGCACGGAAGGCGCCGCTGGCCGGCACGCGTAATGCATCGCCCTCGTCAGACGCACGCGTACGTCCATCCTGCCGGTGAGGTCGCCGGCGTCGAGAAGGAGACCGCGGATGCGTGCACACTCCCCGGAGGGAGCATCATGGCGACAAGCACCATCGCACGTCCGATCGACAAGGCCGTCACGCCCGCACCATCTCACCCGGCACTGGGACTGATGCGGACGATCAGCGACGACATCGAGGCGTTCTTCAACGACGCCGGCTTCGGCATCGGCCGCTGGCCAATCGGGGCACGGATCTTCGAGCGCTCGCATGCGGTCTGGATGCCATCCATCGAAGTCCAGGAGCAGGAGGGCCGCCTGGTGGTGCGGGCTGACCTGCCAGGCATGACGCGCGAGCAGATTTCGGTGGCGCTCACGGAGAACCTGCTGACGATCGAAGGCGAGCGACAGGCGTCGTCGCGCGAGAAGGTCGACGACTACTTCCGCACCGAGCGGTCGTACGGGCACTTCTCGAGAGCGATCGCCCTGCCGAAAACGGTCAAGTCCGACACGGCCGTGGCGACGTTCACCAACGGTGTGCTGGAGGTGACCTTCGAGATCGTCGCACCGACGGTCCCGGCGGCGCGACAGTTGCCCATCACCGAGCCGACGCGGTGAGCGCGGCGTGCGACCAGGCGTCGCGCCGCGGGCGCGACGCCTAGTCGAGCTGCATCCTGCGGAGCATCTCGGCGAACCGGGGATCGCCGCGCAGCGAGTCGACCACGGGTTGCACCCGAATGCCCGTCATCCAGTACGACCGCTCGACGTAGGAGCGCTCCAGCCACTCGAATGCACGCTCGGTATCGCCGAGAAAGGCGTGAATCGCCACGTAGATGAACGGGTCGATGTACCTGGTGCGTCCCTGGGCCTGCAGGCGCGCGAGGGTCGCCTCGGCGGTGGCCCGATCGTTCATGAGGGCGTAGTTGCACGCGGCGACGAACAGGTCCGACGGCGCGCCACCCGTCAGCGCCGTCGCCTGACGCGCCGCCTCGAGCCCCGCGGCGTAGTCCCCCTTGGCGGCGTGGGCCATCGAGAGATACAGGTAGGCCAGGTATGTCTGCCGATCGATCGCGATCGCCTTGCGGGCTTCGGCGATCGCGTCGTCGAACCGGTGTTCGAGGTAGTAGTGCAGGGCCCGGACGGCGATGTAGTTGACCCGTGTCGGGTCCTGCTCGGCGGCACGGCTCGTGTGCACCGCAGCCTCGGCGAAGCGCCCCTGCCGCGCCAGGAACTCGGCGTAGATCTGGTTGACGTGACTGCTGTTGGGGGCCAGGGCCAGCGCACGGCGAAAGCTCGCTTCCGCGGCCGCCCAGTTCCAGTTGTAGTCGGCCTCCACCTCGCCGATGGCGACAAGGGCCGACACCATGTCCGGATCCAGGTCGAGGGCGCGCCGCGCCGCCCGTTCCGCCCGCGGATACGCATCCTGTGGCGCCAGAATCGTCAGCGACCCGGCCAGGGTGTAGGTGTTGGCCAGGGCGGCGTGGGCAAAGCCGAAGTTCGGATCGCGACGAATGGCGAGTTCGAAGGCATCGCGCGCCGTGAAGATGTTCCCCACCTCGCGCATCGCCGTCGCCAGGGCCAGCGTGCCACGCAGGTAGGCGTCCTGCGCGTCGACATTGACGTCGCTCACAGCACCGGGCACCGGCTGGCGCGGCAAGGCGAGTCGCTCCCCGACGGCCGCGCTCACGCGGTAGGAGAACGACGATGCGCCGCGCAGCAGGTGGGCGAGTTCCGTGGTCAGCTGCTCGGTCCAGATCACGCGGCCCGACGCCACCTCCACCAGCCGCATGGTGGTGTGCAGTTGTGAGCCGACCCGGTGCAGGCTGCCATGCAGGACCGCGTCCACCCGCAGCCTGCGCCCCACCTCCGCCGCATCGTAGGCGCGGTCGAGATACTCGACCGTCGTGCTGGTCGGCCTCACCGTGAGCAAGGCCATCTGCCCGAGCCGCGCCGCAACGGCATCGGCCATGCCGACGCGCAGCGCCCGGTCCGTCTTCGACGCCGTGGCCGAGGCCAGCGGCAGCACGGCGAGCGACCGCACGCCCGTGCCAGCGGCCGGCACGAGCGTCGACGCGTTGGCCGCCACCGGGCCGCCGTCGACCCGCGCGC
>NZ_JALHPM010000346.1:0-3445 GCF_022842525.1 Luteitalea sp. | reverse complement strand
TTCACGATCGCCCCCGCGGGCACGTCAGTGCCCGCGCGTGCGATCCCATTTCGGATCCCCGCCACGCGCATTGGCGGGCAGGGTGTTCCACGGGTCGGCAATCATGCCGTTCAGGTCGTACACGACCTTGCCGTCACGCACGGTGAGCTCGCAGGACAGCCGCTGCGTCCCGTCCAGGCGACCGCCGACGGGATCGGCGTAGCCAAAACGCCCCTTCTCGACACGGAGGACGGCGACATCGGCCGACGCACCGACCGACAGGTGCCCGAGCGACTCGAGCGCCACCTGCCGCGCCGGGTTCCACGTGGACTGCCGAATCACCTCGGGCAGCGAGACGCCCATCGCCAGGAACTTGCTCATGAGGTTCAGCATGTCCTTCATGGCGGAGTTCATCGAGCTCGTGTGCAAGTCGGTCGAGATCGAGTCGGGCAGGAACCCGGCTTTCATCATCGGGATCGCCGCCGAGTAGCGGAAGCTCGCGCCGCCGTGGCCGACGTCGAAGATGATGCCCTTTTTGCGCCCCGCGACCATCGCGGCGCTCGGACCCTTCGTGGTCTGATCCTGCTCGCCCCGCACGCCGCCGTACATGTGCGTGAAGATGTCGCCCGGACGCAGGTGCGTCATGAACAGGTCCATCAGCGTGCGACCCGCCTTCACGTTGCCGCCGAAGTCGATCATCACCGGGATGCCAGCCTTGGTGCCGGCGATGACCGCCTGCTCGTACGGCTTCCAGTCGGTGCCGTTGTAGTGGGCGCTCTTGATGCCCACCACCACGCCCTTGTGCTGCAGCGCCATGTTGGCCGTCATCGCGCCATCCATGTCGTCGGCGTTCTGCTCGATCGCCCCCGACCCCATCCCGTGGCCGACGATGTTGAGGAAGGCGGTGACGCGTGTCTTCGACTGGTCGATGATGCGGCGCTTGAACTCCGGGAAGTTGCGCCACCCGGACGTGCCGGCGTCGTTGACGGTGGTCACGCAGCTGCGCAGCGTGAAGCCGTCGGGAAACACGCTCCAGTCGCCTCCGGCGTAGTCACGGAGCTTCTCGCCCGGGAACACGTGCACGTGCAGGTCGATGAGCCCGGGCGTCACGACGAGGCCGCGGGCGTCCACGGCCTTCATCGCGCGCGAGGCGGCGATGTTCGCGGCGACGGCGGCGATGCGACCATCCTTGATGGCCACGTCGCGTACCCCGTCGATCGCGTTGCGCGGGTCGATGACCCGCCCGCCCTTGATCAGGAAGTCGTACTCGGTCGGCGCCTGCGCGGCGAGCGACGCCACGAGGAGGCCGACGACGGCGAGGACCGCGGTGCTGCGCATGCGCGAGAGGATATACCGCGTCACCCTTCCGGCAGCGCAAAGGCGTACACGACGCCGCCGCCGGCCACCGCCACGTACTGTCGCCCATCGACGACGTAGGTCATCGGTGAGCCCCGCCAGGGGGCATTGGCCGCGTAGCGCCACAGGCGTCGGCCCGTCCGTGCCTCCACGGCCGTGAACGCGCCGTCATCCTCGCCCACGAACACCAGGCCGGAGGCCGTGGAGAGCACCCCGCCCCACGTGTCGCCGGCGCCGATCTGGGGCAGTTCCCAGACGATCCGCCCGGTCTGGATGTCGAGGGCGCGCAGCACCTTGCCGCCGACCTCCGACGGGACCCGCGTGGTGCTGCCGCCGTAGAACGACTCCCCCGCCTCGAACCACCGCGACGACTTCAGGAACACGCTGCAGCGCTCGAGGGCCTGCACGTAGAAGAGCCCGGTGTCGGGATTGAAGGCCGGCGACATCCAGTTGGTCGCCCCCTCCACCGAGGGGCAGACCGTGGTGCCCCCCACCGTGGGCACCATGCCGGGCACCCGACGCGGACGTCCATCCGGGCCGACCCCCGTGGCCCAGTTCAGGCCACGGATGAACGGCTCGGCCAGCAGCAGCGCGCCAGACGATCGGTCGAAGACGTAGAAGAACCCGTTGCGATTGGCCTGCAGCAGCAGGGGGCGCGACTGCCCGCGAAACGTGGTGTCGGCCACCACGACCGTCTGCACGGCATCCCAGTCGTTCAGGTCGTGCGGCGTGAACTGGAAGTGCCAGCGCCGCACACCGGTCTGCGGATCGAGGGCCAGCACGGCGTTGGACCAGAGGTTGTCGCCCTCGCGCTCGTCGCCGTTGTAGTCGGGACACGGGTTGCCGGCCGTCCAGTACAGCGTGTCGAGCCTGGCGTCGTACGACCCGGTGAGCCACGTCGCCGCGCAGCCGTGGTCGATGGCCCGCCCCTTCCAGGTCTCGGCCCCCGGCTCGCCCGGGGCCGGGACGGTCCAGAACTGCCAGCGCCTCGCGCCGGTGGCGACGTCGTAGGCGGCGACGAAGCCGCGCACCCCCTCGTCTCCGCCCGAGATGCCGGAGACGACGAGGTCGCCGACGACCAGTGGGGCCGACGTGGCGCCGTAGTGGGCGCGGAAGTCGGCCATCACGACCTCCCACAGCACCTGGCCCGTCGCCCGATGCAGCGCCACCAGGCGGGCATCGTCGGTGACCATGAACAGCCGGTCGCCGGCCAGCGCGACGCCCCTGTTGACGGCGGCCCCGGCATCGCCGATCACCCCCGGCGTGCGCGGACGCCGGTAGTGCCACAGCGAGCGTCCGGTCCTGGCGTCCAGGGCGACGACCTCGTTCGGCGCGCCGACGTACATCACCCCGTCGACCACCAGCGGGGTGGCGCGCAGCGCGCGGATGCCGGGGACGGCGAAGGTCCAGGCCGACTGCAGGCGGGCGACGTTGTCGGGGGCGATCTGTCGATGCGGCGAGTGGCGGTTGCCGCCAGGGTCGCCGTTGTAGGTGGCCCAGTCATCGGGTGAGGGGGGCGAGACGACGGATCGTGGCGCGAGCACGGGCATCTCGACGCGTCCCAGCGCCTCGAGCGTGGTCACATCCCGTCGCCGCAGGCGACGCAGACGGCCATCCATGGTCAGCAGGTGCAGGTCGTCGGCCGCCTCGGCCAGCACCAGGCCCTCGACGGACGCCCCCTCGCGTGTCGTCGCCCGAACGCGCGGCCAGGTCGGCCGTCGTCGGCCCGCGTCGACCAGGCCTCTGACGTGGCTGGCGACGAGCGGAACGTCGGCCGGCGCCAGTGCCACGGGCGGCATGCCTCCACCGGGCACCCCCTCGCGGATGACCCGCGCGATGTCTGCCGGGGCGCGCCGCAGCGCCGTCGGTGTCGAGACGATGTCGGGGCCGCGCTCGCCGCCGCGGCCGTCGGCACCGTGGCACGGCGCGCACCGGTCCGCGAAGACCTGCGCGCCACGGGGATCGGGTGCCTGGGCGCTGGCAGAGCTGGCACACGCGAGAACCAGCAGCCACGCCGCAGGGGGTAGCCGGGGTGTCAAATGGCGCATCGGCCGGAAATCTATGTCAAACAGGGGAGCGCGTCGATCTGGAGAGAGGCTGGCTGGGCAGG
>NZ_JALHPM010000345.1:0-3497 GCF_022842525.1 Luteitalea sp. | reverse complement strand
GCGCTGAGCCGCGCGGTGCGCAAGTTCTGGCAGGACCTGTCGTCCACACCCGATCATGAAGTGCCCTGGTGGTTCACCGCGGTGCCCGCCGGCACGCGACTCGTGCGCGAGACGGGCATCGACGTCATCGTCTCGTCGGCGCCACCATTCACGACGCACCTCATCGCCGCCGAGATCGCGCGACGGACGGGCAAGCCCTGGGTGGCCGACTTCCGGGATCCGTGGTCGCGCGCGCCCTGGGGCGTGGAGTGGCGCAACAAGGGGTGGACCGGCTGGGTCCACCGAAAGCTCGAACGCCTGACGATTCGCCGCGCCTCCCGGGTGGTGCTCAACACCCGGCCGATGCAGGACGATTTCGTCGCGCACTATCCGCCGTCCATTGCGTCGAAGTTCCTGACCATTCCCAACGGCTTCGACAGCGACGCGCTCGACCGTGGTGTGCGCGAAGTGACCCGCACGGCCTCGCGTGACACGCTGGTGGTGTGTCACACCGGGAATCTCTACCAGGCACGTGACCCACGTCCGTTGTTGCGGGCGCTGGCGGCCGTGCTCGGCGATGGACGCGTGCCACGCGACGCCATCCGGCTGCAGTTGGTGGGTGGGGCAGGCGGTGAGTTCGACACCGCCGGCGAGGTGGCGCGTCTCGGCATCTCGGACGCCGTCGAGTTCGTCCCCCCGGTGTCGCACGGCGAGAGTCTCGGCTACCTGCGTGCGGCGGACGTCCTGCTGGTGGTGCAGCCGGATACGGCCGTGCAGGTGCCGGTCAAGCTGTACGAGTATCTCTGGGCGCGCAAGCCCATTCTCGCCATGGCATCGCCTGGCGCTGTCGCCGATCTGATCAGGGACGGGCACGTCGGACGCGTCGTGCCGGCAGACGACGAGTCGGCCATCGCTGACGCGTTGCGGGCGTTCCATACCGAGAAGGCCCAGCTCGCTACCACCTACGTGGCCCCCGACGCCTTCCTCCAGCAACTCGAAGGCACGGCGCTCACCCGGAGGCTGCACGACGTCCTCGTGGACCTGACGTCGTGAGATCCGCTGGACGCGAAGTCGCCGCCCTGGCCGCGCTGTGCGCCGCGATGGTGTCGGTGCTCGACGCGGCGTTGCTGGATCTGCAGCGCGGGTTCTTTCGCGGCGGGTTCCTCGCGGCCGATGTGGCGACGGCCTGGGCCGACCGTCTCGTCTTCGGGGCCGGGTCGCTGGCCATCGACATGGTGTGGACGGCCGCCGGCGTGCTGCTGGCCGTGGCCATCGCGGGGCGACTCCGTTGGGGCCGGGCCGCGCGGTGGTTGCTGGCGGTGGGGCTCGGGGCCGGCCCGCTGGCACTGGCCAGTCTCGTCCAGTACCAGATCCTCGCCCGGTTGGGCGACGCCTTCGACCTGGGGCTGATGTTCGACCTGGTCGGGCGACGGGTCGGCGAGTTCGTGGCCGTGTCCGCGGCACAACTCGTGGCGCCAACGCTCGTCGCCCTGGTGGGGTTGCTCGTCGCCGTGGTGATTTTGCGATGGGTGAGTGCCCGCTTTCCGGGGGACGTGCGTGCCGCCCCGTCGCGGCGTGCCATCGCCCTGTGGTGCGTCTCTGCGCTCGTGGCGACCGCCGGATCCACCTGGCTGAGGGTCGCCAGTGACGTGCAGGACAACGGGCTGCGACGCAAGCCCGCCGGGCAGGCGCTCGGCACCATCGTCACCGTGCTCAGCGACGTGGACCGCGACGGCTACGGCCTGCTGAGTCGCCCTCCCGATCCCGCGCCGTTCGACGCGCGCGTCTACCCCTACGCCATCGACGTGCCCGGCAACGGCATCGACGAGAACGGCATCGGCGGCGACCTGCCCATCGCCGCGGTCGCGCCGGTCGTGGACGCGCCTGCCACCGTCTTCGCCCAGCGCCCGCCCGTTGTGATCGTGATGCTCGAGACGTTTCGCGCCGATCTGCTCGGTGCGGTCGAGGGCGGCACGCGTGTCACGCCGGTGCTGGCCGCCCTGGCCGCCCGCGGGGCCTCGGCGCGGCAGGCCTATTCGCACAACGGCTATACGGTTCAGTCGCGGTACCACCTGTTCACCGGCGCGCTCGTGGCGCGTGAGGGCGAGGGCACGCTGCTCGACGACTTCCGCCGCAACGGCTACGACACGGCGTTCTTCTCGGCTCAGGACGAGTCGTTCGGCGGGGCCGCCTACGACGTCGGGGCGGCGCAGGCGACCCGCTTCTACGACGCCCGGCAGGATCGCGACCGCCGGTACACCACCTTCACCACGGCAGGCAGCCTCGGCGTGTCGTCGGCGGTGGTCCTCGAACGCATCGGCGAGTACCTGGCCGCCCGTGATGCCGCGACGCCGCTGTTCCTGTACGTCAACTTCTACGACACGCACTATCCCTACTGGCACGAGGGCCTCGCGCCGCTGGTGTCGGACGCCCGCGTCCCGCAGGCCGAGATCGTCGAGGCACGAGCCGGTGACGTGCGACGGATGTATCGCAACGCCGCCGCCAACGTCGATCGCGCCGTGGGTGCCCTGCTGCAGCGGGTGCGTACCCACGTCGGTCGCGAGCCCGTCGTGATCGTGCTCGCCGATCACGGCGAGAGCCTGTTCGACGATGGCTTCCTCGGGCACGGGTATGTGCTCGACGAGGCGCAGACGAAGATTCCGGTCGTCGCGGCCGGACTGCCGATGCGCTTCTGCGAGCCGATGGGGCAGTCGGACATCCGCGGAGCCCTCCTCGAGGCGCTGGCGCGTCCGGCGTCGACCGAGCGCCCGTCGTTCGAAGACTGCGGCCCGCGAGAGGTCTTCCAGTACCTCGGGACCATCGACCGCGCGCGTCAGATCGCGTGGCGTGGCGCGACGCGTCGGCTGACCTTCGATGCGCGCGCTGCCCGCGTCACGCTCGACGACGGAGCCTGGCAGGCGCCCTCGGCGTTGGCTGGCCCTGCGCAGGCAGACTGGCTTGCGCTGGTACACACCTGGGAGCGGTTGCGCCTCGACCGTCCTCGGGCCTCCGAGACGAGCGAGCCATGAGCGCGTCGTCCAGGCGACCGATTCGTGTCGTCCACGTGATCCATCACCTGCAGCCCGGTGGCATGGAGTACGGCCTCGTCAAGCTCGTCAACGGGCTCGCCGGTGGCGAGATCGAGAGCGTGATCGTCAGTACCACGACGCCCAACCCGGCGATGCTGGCGCTCCTGCATCCCGACGTGCGCGTGGTCACCCTGGCGCGCCGCGCGGGGAACGACCCGACGCTGGTGTGGCAGTTGTTCCGCGCGTTCCGCCGCGAGCGTCCGGACGTCGTGCACACCCATGCCTGGGGCACGCTGGTCGAGGGCTACGTGGCGGCGCGTCTCGCGCGCGTGCCGGCACTGATGCATGGCGAGCACGGCACGCTGCAGACGAGGCCGGGTCAGATTCGCGCCCAGCGGTTCGTCTGGTCACGGGTCGACCGGGTGCTCTCCGTGTCGTCGCGGCTGGCCGAGCGGATGGCGACCACCGTGGGCGTGCCCCAGGACCGGA
>NZ_JALHPM010000344.1:0-3500 GCF_022842525.1 Luteitalea sp. | reverse complement strand
AGCGGCGCGACGGAGGATCGTGCCATCCTGAACGTTCGCGCTGCGGGCGGTCGATGAGATGGGCTGCCGACACAAAGAAACCGGCCCTTCTCACGCTGCGGAAGGGCCGGCTTCTGGGGTGGCGAGGGGGAGATTCGAACTCCCGACCAAGGGCTTATGAGGGATTTGGTCTGAAGCACAGGGGATTCGGGGGTTTCGTCAAAACCCCTTGGCAGAACCGCCGTCTCTAGCTCACGAGTCCCCTGTCCCCAGTCCCCTGTTCACGTGCAAGGTCACGTCCTCCTGGTCACACCCTTAATTGCGCTGACCACGGACCAGGGGCTTGTCGCTCAGAACTTCTCCTCCACGGCGCCAGCCGGCGTCGCTTAGCAGATCGACATGCGCGAAGACACCGAGGGCCATCGACCCTGGCAGGCTTCCCATATCGACAGTCGACGCGCCCCATCCTTTCCCCAGGTCGAGGGCGGCGGGACTGGTCGTCGGATACGGGTGGCTGAGCCGAACGGCGCGTGCCCATGTCCCCAATGTAGCCATGCTCGGCTACTTCTCAGTTACACCGCGGCTACTTGACGGTTACCCGCGCTGACGGCCGCAAGGAGCTTGTAGGTTGCTAGAACGTCGGTTGGGTAACGGTCGATCTCGGCGACAGCCGACAGGATCACCAGTGGGTGGCTGACGCGGCGGA
The DNA here is from genome assembly GCF_022842525.1 of Luteitalea sp. Lineage (NCBI taxonomy): Bacteria > Pseudomonadati > Acidobacteriota > Vicinamibacteria > Vicinamibacterales > Vicinamibacteraceae > Luteitalea > Luteitalea sp. The sequence continues at coordinate 2,815 of NZ_JALHPM010000344.1, read as the reverse complement.
GGCTTTTGGCCGAATCGATGTCCAGTTCAACAACGCCGCGGCCCCCAGGTTCGCGCCGGTCCCAGAGATGAGCGACGAGCAGTGGCACTACACCATCCGGAGCGAGCTCGACCTCATCTTCTTCGTGACCCCGGCGGCGTGGCCGCATTTGATCGCCAGCGGCGGTGTCATGGTCAACACGTCGTCAGTGCAGGCGCTGGTCGGCATCGCGATGAACGGCGGGATCGCGCATGCCACGGCGAAGGCCGGCGTAATCGCCATGACGCGCCAGATGGCAGCCGAAAGTGCACCCCACGGCATCCGCGCCAATTGCATCAGTTTGGGAACCGTCGCCACTCCCGCCACGACGAAGCTCTTCGCCAACGAGGATATGCTGAGCGCTGTGCTCGCTCCCCTGCTGATCAAGTGCCTCGGTCAGCCGGCCGATGTCGCCGCACAGGCCTTGTTTCTGGCCTCCGACGAATCGTCATACATCGCAGGCGGGAACTTCGTGTTCGACGGCGGCCTGACGGCGGACTGAACCGAATCCTCCGTTGACCGCGGCACTCGGCGGCACGACAACCGTGGCGGCTGGGTCATCTACCGGCGGCCGGGCCCGCACGTGCATCCGCTCGCCCTACATCCATTGATCTGGGAGGCGCCGACGGCCGAGGGACAGGAGCTCTTCATCAGGCGCTTCGGCCCAAACGTCAACGTCGGCAACATCGCCTCGACCGAACACGTCCCAGTTGAAGGGCTCCGTCCTGGTCTGCGTGGCGACACGTTCCGCATGGTCGTCCACCAGCCCGCGCAGACGGAGCGAATGCTGGAGGCCGAAGCCGGCTGAACGCAGGCCCCGGTCACAGCGGCGCGGGGCCCGGCGCGCGGCCTGATTTCTGACGTGCCCTTGCGCAGATCATGACGGACTCGAGTGACCCGGGGCGCCCTTCCAGGCCGACGCTGGCCTGTACCACGATGTCAGCAGGTACATCATTAAGAGCGCGGCCAGCGCTACGAGTCCTTCCACCGACGGCCGCCCGTCCACGAACGCGATCCCCTCGGCCAGTGTGAAGGCAGCCAGAATCGTGATGAATACTGCTCCCCGCACGCGCAACGTCTCGGCGGCGACGATTAGCACCACTGCCAGGACGATGACCTGTTCGAGCGCCATCGGGGTGTGCCATTCGTCGCCGCGTAGGATCGCCCAGGGCAGCTCACTCGCTGGTCCGGTGCCGCAGGTCGTCAGCGCGCAGCCGACGCGCTCGAAGAGGTACGTCGTGAGGATGCCGATGGCCACGAGATCGACGACGGACCGCCAGGGAGGCGCGTCGCCGGTCCGGCTGAATCGCCAGGACCAGCAGGCGGCGCCAAGGGCGAGACCGACCGCATGCAGGCCACCGTCCAGGATGACCACAATCTGTAGGGGCTGTCGGAGGTAATACTCGGCGTGGGTGACGACCCAGATCAGGCGCCCTCCGACCACAGCGGCAAAGACCAGATCCCACCAGTGGCTCGTGCTGAGGCCGAATCCCGCCTGGCGCGCCGACTGCCGAAATACGACACCGGCGATGACGAGACCGACGAGGGTCAGGACAATCTGCGAGTCGAGTGAGAGTGTCAGGATCTGAATTCGAAAAGGATCGAGCCTCACAGCAGCCGCTCGATTCGCCGAGCGAGCGTGTCGCGGGTCATTGGCCCGGTCACTCGCTCGCGCACGATTCCCGACCGGTCGAGGATCAGGCTGGTCGGCAGGCCGACGACGCCGTAGGCGGCGGCAATCGACCCGTTTTCGTCGAGCATGATCGGAAAGCGCAGGCCGTGCTGAAGGACGAACGGCTCGACGCTCCCCGATGGCTCGCCCGTGTCAATACCCAGCACGACGATCCGTTCGCCCATCTCGGCCTGGTACGCGTCGAGCTCGGGCAACTCGACGCGGCACGGTGGGCACCAGGTCGCCCAGAAGTTGACGACCACGACCCGCCCACGGAGCTCGTCGAGCGACACCGTCCCGCCGCTAAGGTCGGCTGCCTGAAACATGGGAGCGGTGTCGCCGACGCCAACGGAACCCCTTGCAGGCAGATCAGCCAGGACGTCCAATTGCCAGCGCTCGCCGTAGGCGCCGAGTATGGACACGAGCACCGCGATTATCGCCAGGGCCCGGGCCCGGGCCGTCGTCGCCAGTGTCAGCGGGCGAGCACTCACCTACCGTACCCTACCACGTCAATACTATTCTCTCTTGGGGTAGAGCACAGTTTAGGCCGCCGGAGGATCGGCGTCTGGGGTGGCGCGGCGGGCACGGATGCTTGTCGTGCCCCAACTGTTCACGGCGCACTGAGGGTTCCGAGAAACGCGGCGAGATCCGCCAGGTCTTGTTCGGTGAGTCGCATCTGCTTCCAGTCCAGCATGACCGGCGCAAATCCTTCGACGACGTAAGCCTGCGGAGTCACGATCGACTGAACGAAGTACTCGCGCGGACCGCTCAGGCCAAGCAGAGCCGCCCGCTCCACGGCCCGTGTGGCAAGGCCGCTGAGATTCGGCCCGATCGTGCCGCCCGGGGTATTCGCCGTGTGACAGCCGATGCAGCCGGAACGGGTGAACAGCGCCTGTCCCCGCTCGGCCGACCCGCTCTCGAACGGCACCTTGGGAGGCCCTCCCGCCCCAACGCCTGGAGATGCGGACGGGGCAGGTGCGGACGCAAGCACAGGCGACGGCGAAGCCCCCGAGGCTGCGGCGCCAGCGACTGCTGCCGGGCCGGCGACCCCGGCAACAGGACTGGTGGACGGCACGCGAGCGTCCGCGCTCGGCGACGGTACCGCACCTGCCGGAACCGCGGCCG
>NZ_JALHPM010000343.1:0-3523 GCF_022842525.1 Luteitalea sp. | reverse complement strand
CCCGACAGTTTCGCCAACGTGCTCGGTGGCCTCTGCCTGCTGCTGGCCACCCGCCTGGTCCTCCGTGACGGGGCCTGGTGGGAAGTGCCGGTGATGATCGCGGCCGCGGCCGCGGCGCTCGCCTCGAAGGACACGGCGGCCTTCCTGCTGCCGACCGTGGCCGCCGCAGTGGCGATGCGTGCATGGGCGGCCACCGTGGGCCCGCAGCGGCGGGCGCTGCTGGCCGCAGCGGTCCTGACGATCGCCATCGTCGGAGCGACCGCAGTTCTCCGCCTCCTGCCGCCGACGGCCTTGCCCACAGGCTTCGAGGCGCCCAGTCTGGCGGCCCTCGCGACCCTGACCGCCACATCGGCGTCGAGCGCGGCACAGCAGGCGTGGTCGCTCACCTGGAGCGCATGGATGCCCCTTGGCAACTTCGGGGCCAGCGTGCTGGTGCTGCCGCCCTCCTTCGTCGTGGTGCCGATCGTCGTCGCCGCCCTGGCGGCGGTCGGACTGGCCACGGCGCTGCTGCGCGGCCCCGAGGCGTCTCGCGCGGGGACGGTGATGCCGCTCTGGGCCGTCGCCCTCGCTCTCTGCGTACTGCAACCGGCCGTGCGGGAAGCCGTGCTCCAACTCCCCGAGGTCTATCAGGGGCGATGGCTGTTCCCGATGCTGCCGGCGCTGGCCGTGCTCACGGCGCTCGGTCTCGAGGCGATCGGGGTGCCACTGGCACGGCTGCTTCCACTGCAGATCGTCCTGCTCGGCGCGGTCGCCACCGTGGGCCTGGTCGTGGTGGCTGGCTACTACTACCTCGACTTCCCGGCGACGATCGACACGACACGGCTGTTCCTGCGCAGCAGCAGTCGTGTGCCGCTGGACATGGCGCGGCTCGAGTTGTGGACCGTCCGCCCGTCACTGCTGACGCACGCCTGGCCCTTCATCGTCGCTGGCACGTTGTGGGGTGTCGCCCTCGGTGCGGCGCTTCGCGCCACGGCACGCCTGTCTTCTTCACGAGGCTCCCTTCATGGCTGATCTGCTCACCATCGCCGATCGCACCTTCACGTCCCGCCTGTTCGTCGGGACCGGCAAGTACCCCACGCATCCCGTCATGGCGGCGTGCCACGCCGCCTCGGGCGCCGAGGTGGTCACCGTCGCCGTGCGTCGCGTCGATCTCACCGACAAGAGCGGCACGTCACTGATGGACTTCATCGCCCCGTCGATGTTCATCCTGCCCAACACCGCCGCGTGCTACACGGCCGCCGACGCGATCCGCACCGCGCGTCTCGGGCGTGAAGCCGGACTGTCCAACTGGGTCAAACTCGAGGTGATCGGAGACGAGCGGACGTTGTTCCCCGACAACGAAGCGCTGATCGAGGCCACGAAGGTGCTGGTGAAGGAAGGGTTCGTCGTGCTGCCCTACACGACCGACGACCCCATCGTCTGCCGGAAGCTCGCGGACGCCGGGGCGGCCGCGGTGATGCCGCTCGGGGCGCCCATCGGATCGGGGCTGGGCATTCAGAATCCCAACAATATCTCGATCATCAAGGAATTCAGCACGGTGCCCGTGGTGGTGGATGCGGGGGTCGGCACGGCCTCCGATGCGGCCATCGCGATGGAACTCGGTGCCGACGCGGTGCTGATGAACACGGCCATCGCGCAGGCCGATCAGCCGGTGCTGATGGCCGAGGCCATGAAGCACGCCGTGGCCGCCGGGCGCCTCGCGTTCCTGGCCGGGCGGATGCCGAAGCGCCGCTATGCCTCGGCGAGCAGCCCGCTCTCCGGGACGATTCACGCCGCGGCGCGGGCATAATTCGGTCGCGCATGGCCGACGTCCGCTTCACCCGCTCGATCGACAAGGACCTGCTCGCGCGCCTCAAGGCGGCGCGTGAGGAGGCCGATGCCGCCTACAACGCCGCGCTGTCGGCGCTGGATGCCGCGCTGCCCGCCGTGCCGGCGATGCCCCATCCGTCGGCGCCGGCCGACGAATCGCAGATCACCCCCCTCAACGAGCGCTTCGCCATCGTCGGCGCCACGCCACTGCCCGGCGGGCTGAAGGGGTGGCTGCTGCGTCCCGTGTGGGGGCTGGTGGCCCCCCTGTTCGCGCGGCAGGAGGCGTTCAACGCGACGCTGGTCGATCACGTGAACCGCAACGTGGCGGCGGCGCGGTCGGGGCGCGGCAGCCAGATCGCGCTGATCGAGACGCTGCGCCTCGAACTCGAACGACTCGCCACGTTCCACTCGGCGCTGATCATCTACCTGCAGCAGGTCACGCCCTACGTCGACTCGAAGGACTACGAGTTCGATGCGCTGTCGACGCGGCGGACCGAGGATGTCGGGCAGGCCGTCGAGACGCTGCACCACCGCACGGTAGGCCCAGGCGGCGCCATCAGCGGCGTTGGCGACGAACTGAATCGACGGCTGGAGATGCTGGCCGTCCGCGAGCATCGGTACACCGCGCGGGTGGCGGCCCTCGATGCCGCGCACGCGCAGCTGGCGCAGTCGCTGGGCGTCGTGACGCGCGCGACGCAGACGCTCAAGCGCGAGGTGGAGGGCATCATCGGGGGTAGGGACGCCTCTCCGAGGCGTCCGTCATCGGAAGACGCGGCCGCGGGTGACGGCCGGCTCGGAGAGCCGGCCCTACCCACTGAGCGGGCCCTCGCCGCCACCACGGCGGGCGAGTCGTTTGCCACGGGCGGCATCGAGTCGTTCAAGTACGTCGGGTTCGAGGACCAGTTCCGCGGGTCGACCACCGTCATCCGCGAGCGGCTGCAGGACTACGTCGCCGTGTTCGACGGCCAGCAGGACGTGCTCGACATCGGGTGCGGCCGCGGCGAGTTCCTCGACCTGCTGCGTCAGCAGGGCATTCGTGCCCGTGGCCTGGACATCAACCACGAAATGGTCGAGGTGTGCCGGCAGCGCGGCCTCGACGCCAGCGAGGGTGATGCGCTGTCGTATCTCCAGGGTCTCGAGGACGAGAGCCTGGGCGGCATCTTCGCCGCGCAGGTCGTCGAGCACCTGCAGCCCGACTACCTCGTGCGGCTGCTTCAGCGGGCCGGCGAGGTCCTGCGGCCGGGCGGCGTCCTCGCGCTCGAGACCGTCAACGTCGCCTGCTGGTTCGCCTTCTTCCAGAGCTACGTGCGCGACATCACCCACGTGCGCCCCCTGCATCCCGACACGCTCGCCTATTTCGTGCGCGCGAGTGGCTTCCCGCACGTCGACGTGCAGTATCGATCGCCGTATCCCGAGGTCCACAAGCTGCAGCACGTGCCCGGCGCCGACGCGGCCGCCTACGCGATGAATGCCAACGTGGACACGCTGAACAGCCTGCTCTTCACCCATCTCGACTACGCGGTGATCGCGCGCAAGCCGTAACCCGTTCCTGACCCATGTCAATCCGTCGTCTCGTCCTGATCACCCTGGCCCTGATGGGGCCACTCACGCTCGCGTCGACGGCCCAGCGGCTGCCGTCGCGCCTCGGTGGTCCGGTCGGACCGCCGCCGAAGCCGGGCGCCCCGGCCCCGGCCCGCCCCGGCACGCCGGCGGC
>NZ_JALHPM010000342.1:0-3600 GCF_022842525.1 Luteitalea sp. | reverse complement strand
CGTGAAAGCGGTAACCCTTCTGGCGCTGTCCGCCGCCCTGCTGGCGGGCGCCGTGGCCACGGCCATTGCCCAGCGCACCGGGGCGTTCGATCAATCGATCAACCATCCCGCGATTCGCTACAACACCACCGACGCCAACACCGTTGTCGAGGCGTTGAACCGCAAGCTGGCCGACAAGTCGGCGGCGCTGGTCTTCGACGAGCAGTCGGGCTACCTCAAGTCGGTACTGAATCTGCTGCGCATCCCCGTGGAATCCCAGGTGCTGGTCTACACCCAGACCAGCCTGCAGGCGCAGCACATCACCATGGCCAATCCGCGGGCCCTGTATTTCAACGATCACGCGTCGGTCGGCTTCATCCGCGGCAGCGGGTTGATCGAGATCGTGGCGCAGGATCCGGTGCTTGGCTCGGTGTTCTACGTCGTGCACCAGGAGCGCGCGGCCACGCCGTCCTTTGGCCGTGAATCGCAGTGCCTGCGCTGCCACCTCTCGTGGGACACGCTGGGCGTGCCGGGCCAGACGATTCTCAGCACCTTCCCGCGCAAGGACGCCAACGACTACGCCAATGGGTTCACCGTCGATCATTTCCGGCCGATTGCCGACCGCTGGGGCGGGTGGTACGTCACCGGCAAGCGGGTACCGGCGAAGCATGCCGGCAACCTGCCGTTGTTTGCCCCGAAGCGGGTCGAGACGCCGCCCGCCGCGCGAGTCTCGCTCGACGGACAGCTCGACTGGCGCGGCTATCCCACGCCGTTCAGCGACATCGTGGCGCTGATGGTCATGGAGCACCAGGCGCACCTGTTCAACCTGCTGACGCGCGCGACGTGGGAATCGCGCGTGGGCGGTCCGGCGTCAGAGGCGCGGGTGGCCGAGGCGGTTGACGCGATCGTCGACTACCTGTTGTTCGTGGATGAAGCGCCGATCACGGACGGTCCGATCCAGGGCTCGTCCGGATTCGCCGAGAAGTTCATGGCCGAAGGGCCGCGCGACGGCAAAGGCCGTTCCCTGCGCGACCTGGACCTGCAGACGCGGCTGCAGACGTATCCACTGAGCTACATGATCTACTCGCCGCCGTTCCAGGCGTTGCCCGCGGCGGTGAAGAGCCTGGTGATGGGGAAGATCGATCGCGTGCTGGCGGGAGAGGAAACTGCCGCGAAGTATTCGCACCTGACACCGCCCCTGCGCCAGGCGATCGCCGAGATTCTCGCAGCGACGATGTAACGTGGCGTCCGCCCTTAGGCGGACCCCTTCCGCTCCAGCGTCCACACGTACTCCGGCTCGCCGTTCCTGAGCGATTCCGCGATCACCGTCGCCCCCAGCTTGCGCATGGCCCCGACGCCGCGAGCGTTGCGGACCAGCGTCTTGCCGATCAGCGTGGTGACGCCCCACTCGTTGAACAGGAACTCCAGGTACAGGTCGACGGCTTTTTGGAATACGCCGGTGCCCCACAGCGACGGCGCCATGGCAAAGCCGATCTCGGCGCGATTATCGGTGCCGAGGCGCAGGGCCATGAACAGCCCCGACACTTGCTGGCCGCCGGTCAGCAAGGTGTAGCAGGCCGCGCGGTTGTCGGCGCGCCGCGCCTGGCTCAGGGTAATCCAGGTACTGAACTCGTCAATGGTGGCGGGCGGTGGGTCGAGATGGGCCGACACTTCGGCCTGCGCGAAGAGTGCCGTGAGGGCAGCCGCGTCAGACAGATGTATTTCCCGCAGGCATACATCGTCCTGCGAGAGAACCGGTAAAGCATCCACGGTCGCCTGGCTCACCACGTTGCAAAAGGCTCCCGGAAAAGTGATTGAGGGGCTCGGGAGCTAATCAAGAACAGTATGTCGCGTTTGGGCCAGGGTCAAGCAATTGGCGGTGTTTTCTCGTGCAAGCATCCCGGGCCGGTTGGGCGGAGCCCGGGATGCCTTACGCCACTATTCGGAGTCCCCTTGCGGCTTCGTGCGCACCAACGTCAGAGGCAACGACGTCCCGGCCTGTCGCCATGTGCCCACCAGCTCAGCCGTGGCAGCGTCGAGTTCCCCTTCGAACACGCCGCCCACGGCGGCGACGTCCAGCATCACCCGCGCGCCGTCCTGCACAATCGCGACGGGCATCTCGACGGCGGCGCCGTCGGGACTGAAGATGGTCCCGATGGCGGTGCCATCGGGCAGGTTCGCGAGCGTCACGACCACCCGCAGTGCCGGGTTCAGCGCGCCGTGCCACGTGCCCACCAGTGCCGCGTCAATCCGCGGACTCTTCGGCGCCGCGGCCACCCGCGCGTCGCCCACGCGGGTCAACTCGAACGGGATCACATATTCGCCGAGGGTGACGTCGCCCTTCAGGGTCTTGCCGTCGCCGCTGATCGAGCCGGCGAACGTGCTGGGCTGCGCGCCGCCTTTCACGATGAACCGGACCTCGCGCGCCACGGCCGTGACGGCGGCGAGCGGCAGGGCCTTGATGGCCTGGTCGGGCTGCGCGAACGTGCCCGTGAGTTCGCCCGACGGTTTGCTCCACAGATCCACCGCGATGGCGAGCGGACGATCGGGCACCTGGACGATGCCCTCCCAATGGCCGGTCGGATTGACTGGCGACTGCGCCGCGACCAGCGACGACAGCAGGCTGGCGACGAGCGCCAACAGGCGAATGAAGACACGCATAGCGGACCTCCGGACCATGACGGGGTTAACGAAACGACGAACGTGGCTTGAACGGCTTAGAAATCGTGACGAGCCATGTTGACCCTGGCCAAGTACAGCAGGGCGGCCGACACGGACGCGGCGATGAGCAGCCCCACCCAGGGCACCGCGCCGTCACGGAAGTACGATTCGGCGCTCATGACGCCGAACAGGCTGTAGCGCGACAACCCCGGCACCGCCTGCTCCATGAACGACACGCACATCGCCGCGCCCACGACGATCAGCGGCGGCCGCCAGATGTCGTTGAAGACCGTCGACAGCACGAAGGCGAGGCTGAACAGCACCGTGCCGGCGATGAAGATGCACAGGCTGTAGACCAGTGCGTCGCCCAGGCCGTAGCGCTGGCCGACGGCGGGCGACAGCAGCACCACCAGCAGCGACGGCACGATCGCGAGCACCAGCAGTTCGACCAGGGCCGCCCCGGCGCGGATCTCGAGCAGCCGCTCGCGCGACACCGGCAGCGAGAGCGTGAACATGGCGCCGCCGCGCGAGGCCTGCGACAGCAACCCGCCTGCGCCGAGCAGGATGGCGAACAGCGCCCAGGTCTTGGGCAGGTTGTTGACGAACCACTGCAGCCACACGTAGCCCTCGTAAGTGCGCGACAGCTCCAGGCTTTCGCGGACCTGCCGGCCGATGGCGCCGTCCAGTTGCATGTCGGGCACCGCCGGCAGCAGCTGCGACACTTGCGGGTAGATCAGCACCGTACTGCCGGCCGAGAGCATCAGCAGCGCCAGGCCCGACAGGAAGCGGGAGCGGGTTTCCAGCCACGTCTTGTACCAGAGCATTTCAATCCTCCGTCACGACTGTCTCGAGAAAGATGTCCTTCAGCGGCACGGGTGTCACGTCCACCGACACCGGGTTCAGCCGCCGCGCTTCGGCGGCCACCGCCTCGGCGCCGTCACTGCACAACACGGTGAGCAC
>NZ_JALHPM010000341.1:0-3690 GCF_022842525.1 Luteitalea sp. | reverse complement strand
TGGGGGACGGTGAGGTCGGCGCCGCGGACTCGACCGTCGCGGCCTGCGGGGCAGGCGGTGCGGGGCGCTCGCGGTCGACGGTTCCCGTGCCCGGCCGTGCGCAGGGCAGCAGCAGCGTGAACGTCGTGCCGATGCCCGACTGGCTCGACACCAGGATGCGCCCGCCATGACTGCGCACGATGCCCTGGACGGCCGCCAGCCCGAGTCCGCGGCCCGCCGGCTTGGTCGTGAAGAACGGATCGAAGATGCGCGCCAGGGTCTCGGCGTTCATGCCCACGCCGTCGTCTCGCACTTCCAGCCAGACGTAGTCGCCGGGGGCGAGGCCCAGCACGCCGGGCTGGTGCGTCGTGGCGGGCTCGCCGATCCGCAGGGTTCGCGTACCGGCCGACACCCGGATGCGACCTTCACGGGGGCCGATGGCGTCCGCGGCGTTGGTCAACAGGTTCATCACCACCTGCCGCAACTGCGACGGATCGCCGGCCACCATCGGCAGGTGCCGCGGGAAGTCGAAGGTCACGCTGATGTGCTTCGGGATGATCGATCCGAGCAGTTCGTGGACTTCCTCGGCGAGCGGTTCGAGCTGCACCGGCAACACGATGAACCGACCACGCCCGGAGTAGGCGAGCATCTGCGCCGTGAGCTCGCTGGCGCGCAGCGCCGCACGTTCGATGCGCTCGACATGCGGCCGTCCCGGGGCGCCGGCGGGCAGATCGGTGAGCGCGAGACTGGCTTCCCCGAGCACGCCGACCAGCAGGTTGTTGAAGTCGTGGGCGACGCCGCCCGCCAGCACGCCGAGGCTCTCGAGCCGCTGCGCCTGCTGGATTCGCTCGTCGAGCAGCCGGCGCTCCCGCTCGGCCCGCTCCCGCTCGACCATCTCGTGTCGGAGGGCAATCGTCCGCTCGTCCACCAGGCGCTGCAGGTCCTGCTGATGCCGTCGGAGCCGGCCGACGCGCCACCGCACGAGGCCGACGATCGAGAGCCCGAGGACGGCCAGCGCCAGCGCCAGGAACCAGCGCGTCTCGTGGAACTGCGCGGCCACCTGAAAGGACAGGGTGCGCACGGCGCCGGCGGAAGTGCCCTGGCCCGTGCGGGCACGCACCTCGAAGTGGTAGTCCCCGGGCGGAAGGTTGGTGAACGACGCCATGTGCGCGTCGGTCGGGCCAACCCAGCCCTCGTCGAGACCATCGTCGAGGCCGACCAGGCGGTACTCGTACTGCACCGCGCGCCCGCCCCGGAGCCGCGGCGCACTGAACGCGATGTCGATGTGGCGCGACGACAGCGGCGTCGCCAGGACGTCCAGCGACACCGGCCGCGTGTCGACCTGCACCGTGTCGATGTGGACGGCCGGCGGGGCGGGGGTGTCGGCGACCTCGGTCGGATCGAAGATCACCACCCCGTCCACGGTCGCGAACCAGAGGCGTCCGTCGTGCGCCAGCCAGCTGAGGGGCTGGTTGCCGTCGGTGCCATCGCTGCCGGGCACCCCGTCTGCCCGGCCGTACTGCGTCACCGACAGCAGGCCCCCGCGGCCCGCCAGGCGGGCATGCACGTCGGCCATGCGCACGACCGCCAGCCCCTGCGTGCCTGTCAGCCAGAGCCGGCCGACGTTGTCCTCCATCACGTCGAAGACGACGTCATCGGGCAGCCCGTCGCGCGTGGTGATGGCGGCGACCCGGCCCTCGCGCAACCGGAAGAGCCCGGCGCCGTAGGTGCCGATCCACAGCGCTCCCTCGCCGTCGTGGTGCAGTGAGGTCACGAAGGCGTGGCTCAATCCCTCGCGGTCGCCCCAGCTGACGATGCGGCCGTCGGGCTCGATGCTCTGCAGACCGCCGCCGTACGTGCCGACCCAGATGCGCTCGGGCACCGCGTAGATGACCCGGACCTCCGTGCTGCGCAGGCCCTGGGCCGTGCCGATGCGGGTGAGGGTGCCGTTCTCGTAGCGCACGACGCCGTCACCCCCGAACCACACGACACCCCGCGAGACTTCGATCATGCGCAAGGTCGGTCCGACGATCTCGGGGCCGAGTCGCGTCGTGACCCGCCCCTCCTCGAACAGGAAGGCGCCGGCCCCGTTGGTGCCGACCCAGACGCTCGACCCGTGGCCTCCAGCCACCGACGTGATGGCATTGCTCGGGAGGCCGTCGGCCGTCGTGTACACCCGCAGTGTGCCGTCCCGCAGGGAGACCAGGCCGCCGCCGTAGGTGCCGATCCACCACTGCCGGGTCTGGGCCCGCTGGTAGACCGTGGTCACCGGGAACGGCGGCAGTCCCGACCGGGTATCCAGCAATTCGCGGGCGGCCGCTGCCAGGCGGTTCAGCCCGCCAGAGAGCGTGCCGATCCACAACGCGCCATCGCGATCCTCGGCCAGCGACATGAGGTAGTCGCTGCTCAGCCCCTCGGTGCGACGGAAGGCCTGGAAACGCACGCCGTCGTACCGGACCAGCCCGCCTCCGTGCGTCGCCAGCCAGACGTGGCCGCGCCGGTCCACGAGGACTTGCAGCACGCGCTCCGCCGTCAGGCCCTCCCGTGGCCCGAACGTCGTGAGACCGCCGGCATCGATGCGCGCCACGCCACGCGGGCCGGCCACCCACACCGCGCCGTCGGGCGCCTCGGCCACCGAGGTGGTCACCACGCTGGTCAGCCCGTCGTCGATCGAGTACCGACGGACCTGCGTGCCGTCGAGCCGGATCACCCCGTGGCTGGCCGTGGCGAACCACATCGCGCCATCCCGGGTCTCGAGCACGCCGTTGACGTCCTCGTCCCGCAGGTCCGGCGGCAGCGCCGGCGCCTGCCAGCGGCGGCCATCGAACACGCGGGCACCGCGGGCGGAGGTCAGCCACACGCGCCCGCTCCGGTCCCGGTACAGGCCCGAGACGATCGGGTCGGGCACGCCCTCGGCGGCCCCGTAGCGGATGACATCGCCCCGGGCCACGCGCAACACCCCCGACCCATAGGTGCTGACCCAGAGCGCACCGTCGGGCTCCGGCAGCACGGCGGTGAGCCGCAGGTTGCTCATGTCGAGCGCACCGACGCGGCCGATGGACGTGAACCGTGCGCCGTCGAAGCGGGCGAGTCCCTTGCGGGTCGCAATCCACAGGTAACCGCGCTCGTCCTGGGCCACGCTCGTGACCGTGTTCTGCGGCAGCCCGTCCTCGACGCGCCACTGATCGACGATCAGGCGCGCGGCCGGTTGGGCGGCGACGACCGCGCTCGCGGCGTGCCACAGGCTCAGCACCAGCAGACAGGATCGGATCGACGAGGACATCCGCAGAGGGCGACTCGGGAGACGAGAAGGTCTTGAGTGTAAACGCCCGAGGCCCTCCCGGGAACGCGACCGACCGTGCGCTGGTCCAAGGGGCAGTCATGCCAGCCGCCCCTCGCTTCATTCTCGCGCTGGCAGCCGCCCTCGTGAGCGGCAGTCTCGGCCTGCTGGTCATCAGCGGTCCCGGGTACACGGCGGGCTACTGGTCGCTGCCCGGGGGCTTCCTGCTGCTGCGCGCCGCGGCGGCAGGCGGCCTCGCCGGCGGCCTGCTGGGCTTGACCTCCCTGTGGTGGCGACGGATGCTCACCCGCGGCGCCTGGCTGACGCTGGCCGCCATCCTGGCGGGCGCGATGGTCGCGTCCGCCGTCCCCGCGGGCTGGGCCCGCACCGGACGTACCGTGCCCCCCATCCACGACATCACGACCGACATC
>NZ_JALHPM010000340.1:0-3693 GCF_022842525.1 Luteitalea sp. | reverse complement strand
CGGCGCGGGGCGCAGTGACGAGGGCGAGAGCCATCGGATTTCTCCTGACGGAAGGTCGCCGTTGATTCAGCGACCGTCGATGAATAAATCGTATACCGATTGATAAACGAACGTCAAGCGGAAAGTGTAGATCGTGGCGTCAGTCTCACCGCCAGTCCCACCAGTGGCCCAGAATGCGAAACGGCCACCGGGGTGAGCGGTGGCCGTAAGCCTTGCATCTGTCGTGAGTTAGCGCCTTGCGTAGGGTGCCCCGCGGTGCCGTGTGGGGAGGATCGCTGACGCGAATAGGGCTATCCGCGGGCACCTCGCGGAGACCCGCAGTGTAGCGCGTGGCCCCGCCTGAAACAAGGCGATCAGCGCTTGGCCCGGCGTGGCGTCTGGGCGCGCCGTAATGGCACGGATCGGCCCTCGACTTCCACCTCGGGTCCCACCAGCAGATCCCGGATCGGCAGCGCCTGCGAGAGCTGCTCGAGCGCGGCCCGCTCGTGTTCGGGCGCCAGGTGCGTGTACCACTGGGTGGTCGACAGGGACAGGTGCCCCATGGCCTCCTTCCGCAGGCCCTCCGCGATACCCATGGCGGCCATCATGGTCGCCGACATGTGCCGGAGCGTATGGAACGTCACCCCGTCGCGGTCGCGGCCGTAGGGCACGCCGGCGGCCTCGCACGCCAGCCGCAGCCCGACCTCGATCGTCTTTCGCAGGCCGCGGCCGTGGTAGTGGATGACGTGCGCCACGTCGGGCGAACGCTCGGCATGGGCCGCGCGGAGGATGTCCTGCAGCTGCGGCGAGACGGTGGCCACCAGCGGCTGCCCGGTCTGCCCGCGCGTCTTGTGCTCCTGCACGACAATGGTCGAGAAGTCGGGCGCGATGTGCCCCCACTGCAGGCCGAGGATGTTGGCCAGGCGCAGCTTCGGCGCCAGCGCGCCGATCGCGATGGCCAGCCGCAGGTGCGGCGCCGCCTCGCGCACGATGGCCCGGAGCTGGTCGAGCGTGATGGTCACCGTCCGCCGGCGCACGCGGTCGCGCATCAGGCCGAGGAACGGGTTCATCGTCACCCGCGTCTGGGACCGGTACTGCGGCAGCATGGCGATCGCGTAGAGGCGCGACATCGCGGTCCGGTAGTGGTTGCGGGTCGTGCCGGCCACCTTCCGCTGCAGCATCCAGTCCTCGAAGGCGAGCAGGTGGCGCGGGTCGGTGATCGGGTCGGCCAGGCGCAGGTCGTGGTAGGGACCGCGCTCATGAGGCTTGAGCTCGCCGGGCGGCCGGCGGCCCCAGAACCGGAGCACGACGCGCAGCACGTGCTCGATCGACCGCAGGTCTGACACGCGGCCGCGCGCCTTGAGGAACGCGAAGTAGACCTCGGCCCAGTCGGCAATGAACGGCGTGACCTGTGCCTCTGCCACCTCGAGGCCGGCGGCCGCGCGGCGCAGCTGCCGGCGGCGCTCGGCTTCGGCCGACTCGGCCTCGGCCTTCGTGGGGAACGTGCGCGGCGACACGTAGCGGCGACCCCGGTACTGGAAGTCGTAGCGGTAGGCCTTGTCTTGCGGCTTGCCGTCGGCGCCGCGGGTGCGGCGATCCTTCGCGCGATAGACGGTCATGGGGACAGGTGCCAGAGCGCGGGAGGGAGCCACCCCGGGGGTGGCCGCGCTCGGCCTGACGGGGTCTACCGCTTCTTCGTGGTTCGAGGCGCCTTGCGGCCCGTGGCCGCGGCGAGGCGCTGCTGGAAGCCGCCTGCGCCGTAGGACAGCATGTAACGCAGCATCTTCTCCATGTCAGACGGTGCGACCGTCAGCACGCCGTCGGCGGTCTGCTTCTGCAGGCGCCGAAGGAGGGTCTGGTGGCCGCCCTTTCCGTTCACGGGTTTCGCCAGGGCGCGCGCGGCCGCTGCACTGAGGGGGAACTCTGCCATCGTCCTTACTCCTTCCTGAAGACGAGGATGTCCTCGTCCTTCATCACCGAGTAGAGCCCGAAGACGATCTTGGGGATCGTGCGCTCCAGGCGTAGGCCGGCGGTGACGGCCCACGAGGCCATGACTTCGGTCGTGGTGTATTCCTCGCCGTCGACGGTGGCGTCGCCGATGACGAACGCCGCGCGTCCGCCGGGCTTCAGGACCCGTGCGACCTGCTGGAACATCACCTGCATGTCATCGTTGTAGAGCTGCAGCTTCTGCGCAGCGCCGCGGCCACGCACCCCGGTCATCACGTTCCTGAGGTGGGGGATCTCGACGTCGAGCTGCGCGAGCGCGTGTTCGTCGTTCTTCACGTAGTCGAGGGCGATCGAGTAGGGCGGTGACGTCACGATCGCGTCGACGGAGTTCTTGCGAATACCAGCGGCCTGCAGATCGCGGCAGTCGCCGACCGCGACATCAACGGCACCAGGGCGCAGGTTGAACTCGCGCACAGCCGCCGCGTAGGCTTCCACCGACTCGAGCATCGCTTCGAGGTTCTTACGCAGGGAGGCGACCTCGTCACGGCCCCGGCGTGCGACGTCGCTGGCCGTCACCATGCGTGCGATCGTGAGGAAGTCGCTGACGGCCTGGCCGTCTCGCTTCGTCGCCGTCGCGTCGTCGAGGGTCAGCGCCGCCTTGGCCAGGAGCTTGTGGACGCGCGGCCGAATGTCGTCGACGGCGGACCAGGCCGTGGTCTTCACCCGGGCCAGCATCACGCACAACGGCGAGAGATCGACCCCGACGACGCGCGCGCCGAGCAGCGAGGCCTCCACCGCGGCGGTGCCACTGCCAAGGAAGGGCTCTGCCACCACGTGTCCGCGCTTCACGCCGAGGATGTTGAAGAGTCCGCGCACCATCTGTGGATGAAACTTGCCCTGGTAGGGATAGATCCAGTGCGTGAGGTACTGGTTGACCGAGCGCGTCCGGTTGAAGCGGCCACCCTGATACTTCGGCTTGGTCAGCTGCTCGTAGACGGAGGGCGTGCCATCGAGCGTGCCGAGATAAGCGGAGCGATCGATCAGCGCTGACCGCGTGCCATTCACGGTGGCGGTCATCTGATCCCAGCGATCGCCGACCCGGTCGATGTCGTGGCAGCCGAGGGCTTCGAACTCAAGCCGAGCGAGATGTTCTTCGTACAGGAACTGGACACTCCGCGGAAGCTGGATCAGGTTCATGAAGGGGACTCGTCGTCTGGCAATGCGTGTTCGAACTCTTCGGCCGCGGCGACTTGGCCAGGAACCAACGTCCGGGCGCAGTCGACGCAGATCTCGGCGCCGCCGAGATCCTCGGCCACGAATCGATGTGGCGCGAGCCGTCCCATGTGCACGATCGGGTGACCGCACACCGGGCAGGGCGGAAGAGTACCAGAGTCGTTCATTTCGTACCAGCCCTCTCGAAAGCCCATCCCTTCGCTTCGAACTCTTCCCGCTTCCGCTCCGCCGCGTCGGTGAGGCCCGCCTCGGTCGCCGGCTGGAACAGCTGCGACCACCACAGCTCGCCATCGATGAGGATCCGAAGCTCAGGCCCGCCCGGCGTCGCGCGCACGCGCGCCTCGGCCCAGTGCTCAGCCTTCGCCAGCGTCCAGAGGCGGTGCTCGACGGGCGGTGAGGGCGGCGGCACCAGGCGCAGGGCGTGCGGGTTCATGCGCGGGTCCACCCGTCGCGTTCGTAGGCGGCGATCTCGCGCCGGCACTCGCTGACGAACCGCGCGATGCCGTGCCGGTCGTCGGCGATGCAGGCGCGGTG
>NZ_JALHPM010000339.1:0-3718 GCF_022842525.1 Luteitalea sp. | reverse complement strand
AAATCCTGCGCCCCGCGCGTCGTTATGCAGGAGGTCCCGCTGTGCCGAGGCATCGCCCTCCCATGGCCCGACATTCCACGACTCGGGTGCGGAGGTGCTGGCCATGCAATGGGGTGTTCCCGGACGTTCGATTCTGGTCGCGAGTGCGCTCGCGGCAACGCCCGCGGCTGCCGCGGACCTGTCTTTCCGCGGTACCTTCGAATTCGACGACGACATCCAGTTCATCGACTTCAACGTCGGCGCGCTGTCGACCGTCACGATCCGCACGCTGTCGTACGCCGGCGGCATCAACGCCGCGGGTGAGGTCATCCCGCGCGGCGGCTTCGACCCGGGCCTTGCACTCGCCCATCCGTCCGGCGACATCATCAGCGCCGGGGACGACAGCCTGGGCGTGCCCGAAGACCCGTTCACCCACCAGAAATTCGACGTGCTGATGGAACTCGAACTGGGAGCCGGCGCCTATCGCCTCGCCGTCACCCAGTACGACAACAGCGCGCTCGGCCCGACGTTCGACGACATCTTCACCCGCGCGGGACAAGGCAACTTCACACCGACCATGACGTTCTGCGAAGCGGACCGTTTCTGCGACGTGAGCGGTGTTCTGCCCTGGAATGCACGCACCGGCAACTGGGCCGTCGACGTGATGAATGTGCAGTCGGCGACGCTGGTGCAGTCCCCGGCACCCGAACCGGAAAGCTGGGCCCTGCTCGCCGCGGGCCTCGGACTCATCGGACTGCGCGCACGCACTCGCCGTTGAGCGGCAGCCTCAGACGATCCCCTTGTGGGGGGCCAGGCTGAAGAACGGCACCCCGAAGAACGTCAGCACGGCCAGCACGAACACGCCATTCAGCCACAGCCGAGCCGCCCAGTCCGGCAGCGCGAACGACACCCGTGCGTGCAACAGCGCGCCGAGCACGAGCCACGTCAGCAGCGCCGACGTCTCGAGCGGGTCCCAGCCCCAGTAGCGACCCCAGGCGTCCTGCGCCCACACGGCGCCGCTCAGCAGCATGAAGCCTTCGAACACGAACGCGGCCAGCGCGGCCCGCCATACGAAGGCGTCCCGGACATCGGTGTCCGTCACGCGACCCACCGCGAGCGCGGCGGCGCCGGCGGCACCGAGCAGACACGCCCCTAGAAACAGCTTGCCCGCCGTCAGGTGCACCCAGAGCCAGGGATTGTCGAAGGTGGCCGGCAGCGGCACCACGTCCCGCGATACCGACAGCGTCCAGAGCCCGAGGGCCGCGAGCACGCCGAGAACAGGTGTCGCCGTGAACCCCGCCGCGCGGGTCAGCACGCATGCCGCGACGAATACCAGCCCGAGACTGAAGGTGGAGGACAGGAGAATCTCGTACAACGTCAGGAAAGGTCCCTGACCGGACTGCGACCAGCGCACCGCGATCGCTGCGCCGAGACAGGCCACTGCGGCAGCCGTGAGCGCAGTGACCCCGCGAAACGAGACGCCGCCGCGACGGCCGGCAAGCCAATGCCAGGCGAGTGCGACACCGTAGCCGCACACACCGGCGCGCACGAGCACGATCTCAGGATCGGACCAGACCATCGGTCTCCTCCCGCTCGCGAAGCGCGACCGCACGTCGTCGGGATGGCCCTCGCCACACGTGCAGACCGAGTGCGGCCAGGCCGACACTCGCCACCACGAACAGCCAAGGCGCCGCCGGATCTCGCGTGACCCGGTATCCCATCCAGAGACGGACCTCGTCGACCTGGAGCTTGCCGCCAGGCACTCGTACCGCCCCTCCGAGAGTCGTCGTCGTGCGCTCGTCGCCTGCGATGACGTGAACAGCCCGCGGCGCGAGGCGCCGGTCCAGCACCCAGGCTTCCTTCTGCGGCACGGCGGGCGGGACCACACCAATGGTGACTCGCATCCCGCCGGGCGTCTGCCATACGTTCTCCTGCTTCCATTCGAACGCCGGGAACGAAGGCAGATGCAGCCAGCCGGATTCGACCGACCCGTCATCCCCGCGCCACGTCAAAGCTAGCGCGAAGCCCTTGTTGCTCGTCGGCGCGAACCGGAAGCCGTCGACAACGAAGCCTTCCTTGTCGGACAGGACCACGGCACGATCGCCGACCTGGAGGACTGACTCGGTGCGTTCACGATGCAGCGCGCCGCGGAAATGCACCCGGACATCGGCCTGCTCGAAGGCCCCGGCCGCTGGCCCCTGACGACCGCCGGGCGCCGCACGCACAACCTCCACGGACTCCGGGGCGAACGCCGTACCTTCCACGATTTCGACGCGCCCTTCGAAGCGCCACACGACGGCCAGCCCGGCAAGCACGCACAGCAGAGACAGCGACGCATGGAAGACCGCGAGCGGCAGCGACGAACGCATCCGCCGGTTCGTGACCATGCCGACCGCGATACTCACGGCGATCACTGCGAGCGGCAGCGCCACGGGGGTGTAGTCCTCCCGCGGCCCGAAGCGGCACGCCACGATCGTGACGATCAGCGCGAGCAGCCACCAGAGCGCGGCACGGGTCGAGCCGATCCAGCGCAGGGCACGCATCATGGCGGCGCGAAACATACGTTGCGCATCCAGTCGCGACCGACACCACCTGCCCCGCTCGCCGAGCCGCAGTTGGTGTCCTGCCAGCTTCCGCTTCGTGCGAAGGTCCGGACCTTCAGCTTGGCGTTGTTGTAGTAGGGCCCCTGGTTGAACACGACGTTGGCGCCGGTGATCGGCACCTCCGTGGATGAGGCGAGTCCCGCCTCCGCGCCGACGTCGTTCAGATTGACGAGCAGCGCCTTGTTCTTCCAGCCGTGGGGAACCGCCGCATGGCACCAGCTGCAGCGGATGCGCTCCAGCTTGTCGGTGTGGAACGCATGCAGGTTGTTGCTCTTCGGGCCGCCGAAGCCGCTCGAATTGCTGTCGCCGTTACGGTCGGCGTAGGTGCGATAGTCATGGCACTTGAAGCACACGCCGTTGTTGGGGTCCGTCGTGCCCGGCGCATCTCGCGAACCGCTCCCGGTGCGGGAATCCCAGGTGCCCTTCAGCAGGAAGTCGTGCTCGGAGCCGTGGGGTCCCCACGGCCTGACACCCGACGGCACTACCGTATTGGGCGCCGTGCTGCCGCCGTGGCAATCGGAGCAGTACATCGTCTGCGTGCCGACGCCCGCATTCCACGGCGCCACAAAGGCGCCAGCCGACGCACTCCGGATGCCCGTGGTCCTGCCGGTCGCCTCGATCACCGGGTGCCACGATCGATGGTTGTTCGTCGTGAATCCCGAGCCCGCGCCGGAGTCCGAGGCGGTGGTTTCGCCCTGATGCGCCAGCGGGGCCTGGAACTCCATCGCCTGGTTCGTGTACTGGGTGAGGTTATTCGTGCCGGATGTCGTGGTGCCGCCGGAATCTCCGGGGCTCGGGCGGCCGCCGAAAGGGTACGTGCCAGCGTCGTTGTAGCCATGGTCAGAGTGGCACTTGAGGCACACCTGGTACTCGCGCGTCACATACGTGTTGGTCACCGCCGTGCTCGCGCCGTCGCCGGCGTCACCGTGACGACTGTCGTAGCGCACCGGGAGCGACAGGAAGGCCGCAGAACTGAATACCGGCTCCACGCCCCACGTGCCGCGCAGTGCGCCGGACGCAATGTTGGTATGGACGCCGCTCGGCGTGTGCGGATGCGTGGCGCGCGTCGAGTCGTCCGTGTTGTTGAAGAGCCGGTTGCGCACGACGCGATGGGGATTGTGGCAATCGGTGCACTC
>NZ_JALHPM010000338.1:0-3737 GCF_022842525.1 Luteitalea sp. | reverse complement strand
GGCCGCCACCGCGTCGTCGCCCGCGTCGGTGGGCGGCGGGGCAGGGTCGCTCGAGCATGCGGCGAGGGTAAGGGCGACGAGGAGGGCGAAGCGCATGGGCGCAGGGTACGAGACTGCGGGGCGGGGTGTCACGCGCGGCGGAGCTCCTGAGAGCCCGATGGGAATTGACCCACTTACCTGCCCCTGCGACACTTCGCTAAGTGATGGTGCCGCTGTGGAAAACCTTCAGGGATACCGGCGACGTCACGCCGGACGCCATCCTGGAGTACTTTGGAGTGCGGCTCCCCCCCGTGCCCGTGGAGGGCATCATCGAGGAGATTGGCGTGAAGGTCTACTCCGTCCCGAACCCGGGCTGGTCGGGCGCCGTCGACTCCAACGGGTCTCACGCGGTGATCTGGGTCGACGTCAAGGACAGCCCCGAGCGTCGGCGCTTCACGATGGCTCATGAGCTCGGGCACCTGCTTCTTCATCCGCCGGGCCGCGCCTACCGTGACAGTCTCTTCGACGGTAGCCCGATCGAGCTAGAGGCCAACGCCTTCGCTGCGGACCTGCTGATGCCGATGTGGATGCTTCAACTGCATTTTGACCGCGTCATCAGAGGCGATGCCCATGTTTTGGCTGAAGTTTCTGAGCGGTTTAATGTCTCTACCGCGGCGATGGCGCGACGGGTTCGCGAGGCGATCGGACTCGATGTCTCGACGTACCCGATCTTCTAGGGCCGCCCGCGTGGACAAGGCACCGCTCCCGCAGTCTGAGCCTGAGCAGCCGGCTCCCGAAAAGCGTCCCACGCCGACAGTGGTGGCGCAGGCGCCCCTCTCCGAGGAGGAGGTCAGTGTTCTTCGTCGGAGAGCTTGGGCCGGGGTTAGCCTCGGCCTGCTCGGAATCATGGCCGTGGAGGAGGTTGCGCGACGATCTCTCCACCACCTTCACCAGCCGGTGGGAGACATCCGCTCCCGCGACGTTGCCATCGTCCACATCGCCCAGCTGATTGCCCAGGCGCTCGTGGCCATGGCCGTCGTGTTTTTCGCCTACCAGCTCCTCCGCGCGGCCGAGCGACTGCTCCTGCCGTACTGGCTTCTGAAGCGCGATCACGTCGACCTCCTGAAGATGATGTTGGGGGTGGAGACCCCCGTCGACGGCGCTACCAAGCTTGTGGAAGAGGTGCGACGCACGGTCGAGGCCTCGAAGAGCGACGAGAAATAGCCCCCACCGCTCGCACCCCCGTCTCCGCCCCTCGGCCCCGCCTCCACCGACACCCCCATGCACATCACCACCGCACGCCCCACGCGCGCCGGCGCCGCCGGTGACGTCGCCCGCCGCCTTGCGCTCTGGGTAGGCCCTGCCGCCCCGGCGGCACTGTGCCATCCTCGCGTGCCACAAGTGGGTGCCCCTCTTCTCGCCCCCGACGCACGCTCGTCTCTCCCCTGCGGCGCACCACCCCGGTGCGTCGCCCCCAAAAGGCAGACCCCGCGGCGCGCAAACGCCCGGGGCCCTGGCCATCGGAGAGACGATGACGAACGAGAAGATGCACGCCCCGGCCGACACCTGCAACCCCATCGTCGAGCGCCACGCCGACGGTACCGCGCTCGTGCGCGTGGACGGCGCCGAGCTGGCATTCACCGGCACGAGCGACACCCCGCGCGTCCGCGACCTCGATCTCGCGGGGTGGTTCGGGTACGAGCGGCCCAGGAAGATCCGCGAGCTCATCAAGCGCATGGAGCGCGAGGGCAAGCTGCGGGGCATCGACTGGCGCCCCACGGTGGGGCGGCAGTCCACCGGCAACGGGGCCTCGCGGGAGTACAAGGTCACCGTGGCGTGGCTCACGCGCGAGCAGTCGCTCCTGGTGGCCACCCAGGCTGAGGGCGACCGCGCCTGGGCGCTCACCGAGGCGATGGCGCGGGTCTTCGAGGCCGTGCTCGACCGCCGCCCGCCGCCCCCTGCGCCCGCCGACCCCACCATGGCCCTCGCCGTGGCGCAGGCCCTCGCGCTTGTGCCTGGCCTCGTCGAACGGGTGCAGTCCCTCTCGGCGGAGGTGTCCACCTTGCGCGCCGAGGTGTCCACCGGGGTGGTGGGGGAGGCCGTCGCGCAGACCGAGATCATCCGCCCCCTCGGCCAGATCGCCGCGCTCGCGGCCACGACCACGAAGGGCCCCCGCTCGGTGCGTCGCCGGTACGAGAACCGCCTCCGCGCGCTCCTGGGCCACGCGGGCCCGGGGAGCCGCTGGTCGATGCTCCCGCGCCGCCACCTCGACGTGGCCCAGCGCCAGGTGGCGATGTGGCTCGACGAGGCCATCGACCAGCGCGCCGAGCGCAACCGCGTTCGCCAGGGGCAGCTCTTCCTCGGCCCCAACTGACCGCCCCGACAGCGGTGGCGTGCCATCCTCGTGTGCCACCACCGGGTAGCCCCACACGCATCCGCGCGCGCACGTTCCGGGTGTGCGCACCCTGGCCCTCGACCCGCAGACCGGCGACCTCGCCCTGACGGCGTGGCGCCTCACCCTCGTCGAGGGCACCGAGGCCATCGTGCAGCGGCTCCGCGGACGCCTGCGGCTGTGGCAGGGGGAGTGGTTCGCCGACGCGGGCGTGGGCGTGCCGTACGGCGCGTTCCTCGACCAGACGGGCGCCGCGGCGCTGGCGCTCGCTGAGACCTCGGCGCGCCAGGCCATCGCCACCTGTCCGGGCGTCGCCGCGGTGGAGGCCTTCGCCTTCGCGCTCGAGCGCGCCACCCGTGCCGCCACGGTCACCTTCCGCGTCCGCACGACCACCGGCGAGGTGATCGAGGACAGCGGCTTCCGACTGGAGGGTTGAGCGATGGCGGGCGTCACCACGGCGGGCTTCGTCACCAAGACCTACGCCGAGATCCTCGCGAGCATCGAGGCGGCGCAGAAGGGCCTCCTCGGCAACGACCTCGACGTGTCGCCCGAGCAGCCCCTGGGGCAGCTCAACGGCATCGTGGCCGCGGCGCTGCGCGAGCTGTGGGAGCTCGGGGCGGCGGTGTACGCCGCGCGCGACCCCAACGGCGCGACCGACCAGAGCCTGACGCTCCTGTCGGCCATCACCGGCACCACGCGCCGCGCGGCGCAGCCGGGCACGGTTCGACTGGTGGTGACCCTCGCCGCGGGCGCCACGCTCGCCGCAGGGGCCGTCGCGTCGACCTCCGACCCCACCAACCGCTGGGTCACCGTCGAGAGCGTCACCAACGGGAGCACCGCCGAGGCCTCGGTGGAGGTGCTCGCGCAGCAGGAGACGGCCGGGCCGGTGCCCGCGGCGTCGACGACCATCAGCACCATCGCGACGCCCGCTTCGGGCTGGGTGTCGGTGACCAACCTCGCCGCGGCGGTACCCGGCGCCGACGCCGAGACCGACCCTGGGCTGCGACGTCGGCGCGAGGACGACCTCCAGGGCGCGGCGAGCTCGGCGCTCGACGCCATCGCCGCGGCGCTGCGCGCGGTGCCCCTCGTGACCGACGTGGTGGTCTGGCACAACACCACCAGCGCGCCCGACGCCGACGGCCGCGACGCGCACTCCGTCGAAGCCCTCGTCACGGGCGGCGCCGACGCCGCGGTGGCCCTGGCCCTGTGGAACGCCGTCGCCGCGGGCATCGCCACCTACGCCCCCGACGCGGTGGCCGTGGCGGAGAACATCCTCGACACCTCCGGCACGCTGCGCACGGTGCGCTTCGGCCGCCCCGCGGCGGTCAACGTGTACGTGGCCCTGACGGTGCGCGTCGACCCCGCG
>NZ_JALHPM010000337.1:0-3742 GCF_022842525.1 Luteitalea sp. | reverse complement strand
TGCCTGGCGCCGCCGCCGCGCCGAAGCCGGGTCAGCTCGTGCGCGAGGACGTGGACCTGCAGGTGCGGCAGGCCGATCATCCCTACGTCGGTCGAGGCGCCCTGAAGCTGGTGCATGCCCTGGACATCTTCGGCATCGCCGTCGAGGGACGCGAGGCCCTCGACATCGGAGCCTCGACCGGCGGCTTCACCGACGTCCTGCTGCGGCGCGGCGCCCCTCATGTCGTGGCGCTCGACGTCGGGCACAACCAGATGGACTGGCGGCTGCGGTCGGATCCACGCGTCACGTGCCTCGAACGCGTCAACGCCCGTCACCTCGTGCCGGACCAGCTGCCGGCGGCGCATCGGCACTTCGACATCGTCACCGCCGACGTGTCGTTCATCTCCCTGCGGTACATTCTCCCGGTCGTGCCTCCACTCCTGCGGCCGGGCGCGGACGTCGTCACGCTGGTGAAGCCGCAGTTCGAGGCCGGGCGCGAGGAGGTGGGCAAGCATGGCGTGGTCCGCGACGACGCGGTGCGCGCCAGGGTGCTGGCCGACGTCATCGCGGCCGCCGAGACCGTCGGTCTCCTGGTGCAGGGGCACACGGCGTCGCCCATCGAAGGCATGGAAGGCAATCTCGAGTGGCTCGCCCACTTCAGGAGTCGTGCATGACGCTCTCCGTCCGTCGGGTCGGCCTGGTGGCCAAGCCCGGGCTCACCGAAGCCGCCGATCTGCTCGGCGAGGTGGGCCGGTGGCTCGTGGCCCGAGGCATCGAGCCGTGCTACGAAGTGGCCACCGCGGCCCTGGCGAATGACCCGCTGCCCGGCCGCGTCTGCGAGCCGGAGCATCTGGGCCGCGACGAGCAGCTGATCATCGTGCTCGGGGGCGATGGCACGCTGCTCGGCACGGCCGGCCGGCTCGGGACCGGGGGCTACGACGTGCCGGTCGTCGCCGTGAACTTCGGCAGCCTCGGCTTCCTGACCGAGGTGCGCGTCACGGAGGTGTTCGAGGCGCTCGAGCAGGTCTTCTCGGGGACCGCGCACGAAGAGCGGCGCATGATGCTCGAGTCGGTCGTGCGCCGGCAGGATGGCACCACGGTCCGGCACATCTCGCTCAACGACGTGGTGATCACCAAGGGCGCGCTGTCGCGGATGATCGACCTCGTGGCGTCGGTCGACGGTCAGTTGATCGCGCGCTTCAAGGCGGACGGGTTGATCGTCGCCTCGCCGACCGGATCGACGGCCTACAACCTGTCGGCAGGCGGCCCGATCGTCCATCCCGGCGTCGACGCGCTGGTGCTGACCCCCATCGCCCCGCACACCCTCACCAATCGCCCGGTGGTGCTGCCTGCCTCGGCGGCGCTGGAGATCGTCGTCTCCGGCGAAGTGGCGCGCTCGTCACGCGAAGAGACCTACGTCACCTTCGACGGCCAGATCGGCGACATGCTCGCGCCCGGCGACACCGTCTCCATCCACCGCGCGCCGTACCAGTTGCGCCTGCTCAAGCCGTCGTCGCACGGCTACTTCCAGGTGCTGCGCCAGAAGCTGCGCTGGGCGGAGCGGTAGAGAATTTCAGAATTGCAGAATTGCAGAATTTCCCCACCACCTCAGTGCTTCGAAGGTTGGCGGTGAAAGTGAGATTCTGAAATCGTGAAATCACCTGCGCTTCCTGAAGTACTCGACCTGCCACTCCTGCACGTTGCGGTTGTGCTCGGTGAGCGTGGCGGCAAACGCGTGCGAGCCGTCGTTGCGGCTGACGAAGTACAGGTAGTCGACGTCCGCGGGGCTGATCGTCGCGTCGATGGCCGCCTTGCCGGGTGAGGCGATCGGGCCGGGTGGCAAGCCCGGATAGCGGTACGTGTTGTAAGGCGAGTCGAAGCTCAGATCCGCCTTGCGGATGTTGCCGTTCCAGCGGCCGGCCCGCTTGAGCGCGTAGATCACGGTCGGGTCGGCCTGCATCGGCATGCCGATGCGGAAGCGGTTGCGATACACCGCCGCGACCAGTGGACGTTCCTCCCCGCGCGCGGTCTCCTTCTCGACCAGCGCCGCGATGGTCATGATCTGGCGCACGGTGAGGCCGGTCGCGCTGGCACGCCGGCGCAGGTCCTCGTCGAACACCGTCGTGAACCGTCGCACCATGCGCCCCACCATGGCGGCGCCGTCGATGGTGCGCGGCAGGTGGTATGTGTCGGGGAACAGGTACCCCTCGAGCGTGTCGGCCGCCGGATCGATCGCCGCGATCGCCGCGGGGTCGCGCGAGGCCTCGACGAAGGCGTCGGCGGATCCGAGGCCACTCTGCGCGAAGAGCACCGCCATCTCCGCCGCGGTGAGCCCCTCGGGGAACGTCAGCGTCTCGAGGTGGACATCGCCGCGGGCGATGCGGTCGATGACCTCGGCCGGTGCGGCCGCCGTGGTGAAGCGATACTCACCGGCCTTCAGCGACCGGCCACGCCCGTGCCAGCGCACGGCGAGCCGGAACGTCAGGTCGTCGCGAATGACCCCGGCCGCGACCAGACGACGGCCGATGCCGGTCGTGCTCTCGCCGGCGGGAATCTCGACGAACTGCTCGCCGGTGAAACCAGCGAAGGGCTGCGAGACGCGCTGGGTCACCCAGTACGCGGCTCCGGCGGCGACGACGAGCAGGACGAACAACAGGACGAGCAGAAGACGTTTCACGCCGACGGGGTCCTTTGGCGGGAGTCGAGGTAGTCCTGGAGCAGGACGGCGGCCGACGCCGCATCGAGCTGCTGCTTGCGCTTGCGCCAGTCGCGTTCGCGGACGGCCAGCAGGGCTTCGGCTTCGACGCTGGTCAGCCGCTCGTCGAGCGGAATCACCGGCACCGCGATACGCCGGGACAGGCGCGCGATGAAGTCGAGTGCCGCGGGCGTGAAGTCCGTGGGACTGCCGTCGAGCCGATGGGGCACGCCCACCACGACCGCCTCCAGCGGATCGTCCTCGACCTGCGCGCGGGCGATGACGTCGAGCAGCGCCGACCACTGCGCCTTGAGCGACATCCCCTGGACCACTTCGAGCGGCCGCGCCAGCGTGCCCGACGCGTCGCTGATCGCCACGCCGGTCCGCCGGATCCCGAGGTCGAAGGCCAGGACTCGCACGAGGGAAGCGTAGCAGGGCCGCCGAGTCCCTACCATTTGGCGGGTTCGCGCCGATACTGATGCTGTGCGCGCGCTCCTCCTTCTCGCGATCCTGACGGCTCAGCTGCCCACGGCGCAGGATCCGACCGCGCCGCCGGACGGCACGTCGTCCCCCTCGGCGCTGGTGCAGGCCGCCGAGGCGGCCAGAGCCCAGCAGGCGACCCGCGAGCGCATCGCCGCGCTGACCCGCGAAGCCGACGTCCTCAAGCGTCAGTCGAGTTCGGTCGTCGACGAGTTGCGGAAGCTGGATGTCGAGCGCGATCTGCAGCGCGCCCGGGAGACGCAGGCCAGGGACGCCCTGGTGGTGCTCGAAGGCGACCTGGCGGCGTTGACGGCACGACAGTCGCAGTTGCAGGCCACCCTCGACCGTGAGCGCCCTGCCGTCGCCGCCCGCCTGCGCCGCCTGCAGCGACTGGGCCGGGTCGGGTATGCCCGCATCGCCTGGAACGCCTCCAGCGCGCGTGATGTGGGTCGAGCGGCGCGGCTGATGAACTACCTGGCCAAGGACGACGGGCGGCGGCTGACGGCGCATGCCGAGACCGCGCGGGCGCTGACCGAGACGGAGACGCGCCTGGCGGCCCGACGGCAGGAGGCACGCGCGCTGGCGGCC
>NZ_JALHPM010000336.1:0-3747 GCF_022842525.1 Luteitalea sp. | reverse complement strand
GAAGGAAAGACGAACCAGATCACACCTGAGCTATTGGAAGCCTTCGCAAGCGAGGCCCGGCGTCAGATCAGGACGAAAGATGGGAGCTTCCGACGGCACCACGTTCAGACGCTTGTCCAGCGTGTCGAGGTCGGAGCTGACGAAATAAGGATCAAAGGCTCGAAACCCACGCTCCTCCAGACGCTCGTAGCGTCTGGAGGAAACCGTAGAGTGGAAACTGCGGGAATCGGCTTTCGCAGTTTCAATCCGAAATGGCTCCTCAGGTAGGATTCGAACCTACAACCCTCCGGTTAACAGCCGGATGCTCTGCCATTGAGCTACTGAGGAACTCGGGTGGGTCGCGCCGGCACTCCGGGGAGCGGGGCGCGCACTGCCTGTCGCGCCAGACCCGGCCGCGACGAAGCGACAGTGTACTGCGCCGCCTCACCAGAGGTCAACGGGGCCGGTGGCGCACCACGAGGCCGGCGGAGACGCCCCACCACGGCTCCACCGCGTTCAGCCCCCGATCGAGCGAGACGTCCAGCTGCACGTCGGTCGCCAGGCGGAATCCCGTGCCCGCCTGCGCCAGCCACGGCACGTCGCCCTCCACGTGCACCGGCCGCCACGCCACGGCGACGAACGGCGTCCACCGTCCCGCCGCGGCGCCGAGCGAGACCCCGTGCCCACTGCGCACGAAGCCACGCGCGTCGTCCTCATCGTGCACGCGTGTGAACAGGTAGTTGTACGAAAGCTCGAAGAACGCGCCAAGCGAGCGATCGGCCTGCAGGATGACGAGGGGATCGACGAATCCGGACGTCAACGCCGTGGCGCCCGTGGGCAGGGACACGAGTCCCGTGGCCGCCAGGGCGACGCCGAACGGCTCCCGCGGCAGGCGGGCCCGCGTGCCGACGGCAACGTCGGTGCCGTGCCACTGGCAGTCGGCCACGCATCCGGCCGCCAGGCCGGCGCTGGCCACCTGCACCTCGACGAGTCTCGCGACACCCACACGCAAGAGCGGTTGCGGCCCGATGCTGCCGTAGGTGCCATCACGCCACCGCACGGTGGACCATCCGAGTTCGACCTGCACCACGCCCGCGCCGACGACCGACGCCGGGGCGTTGAAGCCGGGACGATCGGCGACGAGATCGGCGGCCTCGGCGGTGGATGCCGGTGGCTGTGCCGAGACGGGCGCGGCCACGAGCATCGCGGCGATCCACCCGCCCAGCCGCCGCCTGCTCCCCATGGTGGACATGTCGTCGCTCGCCTCGCTGACGTCGACTACCAGCGCGGTCGGAAGTCGTGGCTGTAGGCCACGGCCGCCGACACGCCCCATCCGGGTTCGGTGCTGGTGAGCCCGCGCGTGAGCGTGAACTCGTACTCGATGGCCGTCGAGGTCCGCATCCCGGTCCCGACCTCGACGAACCAGGGTGACGCCACCGAGGCGGCGGTCACCGCCGCGCGGCGGCCGAACCGGGCCAGCGGCACCCAGCGTCCCTCGCGCGCCCACACGACGCCGACGCCTTCCCCATGCCGGATCACCGCCGTCGCCTCGTCGTGCAGGCGGGCGACCTCCACGTTGAACGTCAGCAGCACCGCGTTCGACAGCTCGCGATCGACATGCAACAGGAAACTGCTCTCGATCAGGCGCGGCTGGGTGTGATCGGTGCGCGTCGGGTAGTAGAAGAGACCGGACACCGCCGTGGTGAAGCCGGCCGTCTGCGTCGGGAGGGAGGCCCGCCATCCCGCGAACGCCGTCGTCGGCGACCAGGCGCAGCGACCGAAGCAGGCCGACGTCCATCCCCCCGACCCGGCGAGGACCTCGACGCCCGGCAGTACGCCGACGCGCACGAGTGGCTGCATGCCGGCCGTCGATCGCCCGTCCTGGGCATCGAGGCTCGTGCCGGCGCCGACCTCCACCACCAGCTGGCCCACGGTGAGCACGTCGCCCGGCTCGGCCCCCGGTGTCATCTGCCCCCACGTCGGCGTCGCCACCAGCAGCGCGGCGACGAGGACCTGCCCTGCGCGTCGATACATGGTCCCGTTCTCCACGACACTCAGGCCGCCTGGGCGACGGCCCGCAACATCCCCGGTGCGATGCGCGACAGCGGCAGCACCTCGTCGACACCGCCGGCGGCAATCGCCTCCTTCGGCATGCCGAACACCACGCACGACGCCTCGTCCTGCGCGATGGTGAAGGCCCCGGCGGCGTGCATCGCCTGCAAGCCCCGCGCGCCGTCGTTGCCCATGCCCGTGAGAATCACGCCGATCGCGTTCGGCCCGAGATAGCGCGCGCAGCTGTCGAACAGCACGTCCACCGAGGGTCGATGGCGATTGACCGGTGGACCGTCGACCAGCCGCACGGCGTACGTCGCGCCGCTGCGCATGACCTCGAGGTGCAGGTTGCCGCGCGCGATCAGGGCATGACCGGGCAGGATCCGGTCGCCGTCCTCGGCTTCCTTGACCTTGATCTGGCAGAGACTGTCGAGCCGCTGGGCGAACGACTTGGTGAACGCCTCCGGCATGTGCTGCACGACGACGATGCCGGGGCTGTCGGCGGGGAGCACCTGGAGCACCTCGCGCAGCGCCTCGGTGCCGCCGGTGGACGCCCCGATGGCGATGACCTTGTGCGTGCTGTTGATCAGCGCCTGCGAGTTGGGCAGCACCTGCACCGGCGCCACGGCCGACGACTCGCGGCGCCGCACCTTCGCGCGCGCCGCCTCGTGCACCTTCGCGAGGATCTGCTCGCCCAGTTCCTCGATGCCGGCCCGCACGTCGATCTTCGGCTTGGTCACGAAGTCGACCGCGCCGAGCTCGAGGGCCCGCAACGTCGTCGCGCAGCCCTTCTCGGTGAGCGACGACACCATGAGGACGGGGATGGGCCAGGCGCGCATCAGCTTCTCGAGGAAGGTGATGCCATCCATGCGCGGCATCTCGACGTCCAGCGTGATCACGTCCACCGTCGCATGCTTCAGGCGCTCGACCGCCGCCAGCGGGTCGGCCACTGCGGCGACCACCTCGATCTGCGGGTCGGTCTGCAGGATCTGGGTGAGCAACTGGCGGATGAGCGCCGAGTCGTCCACGATGAGCACACGGGTCATGGCCACTTTTCTCCGGCGTCAGAACAGCGTGATGTCGTCGTCGGCATCCGACCGGACGGGGCGGATGAGGGCGGCACTGTAGCGGTCTTCGTCGCTCGCCAGGTGAGCCAGCGATGGCAGCGCCAGTTCCTTGACGAAGGCCCGGCCGCTGTCGGTGGCGAACATCACCTCGAGCGGTCGCGGCCCGCCGAGCAGGCTCTTCTCGAGCGTGATGCCCTCCACGTCGAGGAAGTGCCGGATGAACTCGGCGTTGCGGCGCTGCACCGCGCGGCTGAGGACGACGTGCTTGATGGCTTCGCTGGCCCCGAAGGCCTTGGCGCGCAGACGACGACGATCGGCGCCGCGATGCATCAGCTCGTTGATCAGCACTTCCATGGCGTGTACGCCGTAGCGCGTGCTCTCCGCAGCGTCGTGCTCGGGTCCCTCGGGCAGCAGGAAGTGATTCATGCCGCCGATGCCCGTCTGCGGGTCGTAGAGACAGGCCGCGACGCACGAGCCGAGGATCGTGCGCACGATCGACGGCTCGGCCGAGGCGAAGACGCCCCCGACGTTGATCGAATGCGTGTGCGGCATGTGCGCCGCGGACTCGATCGCGCCGTGCTTCAGGCGCCGATCGACGCCGGGCCGCTGGCGCCTGGCGGGCCTCGGGCCGAGGCGCGACTCGAGGCGG
>NZ_JALHPM010000335.1:0-3757 GCF_022842525.1 Luteitalea sp. | reverse complement strand
GCATCAGGACGCACTGCGCCGCGAAGGGCATCCGATTGATGGGCGACCTCCCCATCTATGTGGCTCACGATTCCGCCGACGTCTGGGCCGCTCCTCACTACTTCAAGCTGCGCGACGATGGGCGCCCCGATGTCCAGGCCGGCGTTCCGCCCGACTATTTCTCGGCGACCGGCCAGCTCTGGGGCAACCCGATCTACAACTGGGACGCGATGCAAGCCGACGGCTTCCAGTGGTGGATCCGTCGCATCCGTGCACTCTTCGAGATGGTGGACGTGGTGCGGATCGATCACTTCCGTGGCTTCGAGTCGTTCTGGGAGGTACCGGGAGACGCGGAGACAGCCATCAACGGGCAGTGGGTGAGCGCGCCCGGCGACGCACTCTTCACCGCGGTCACCGCAGCACTCGGCCCGCTCCCGATCGTCGCCGAGAACCTTGGCGTCATCACGCCGGAAGTGGAGGCGCTCCGTCACAAGTTCGGCTACCCCGGAATGGCGATCCTGCAGTTCGCCTTCGGCGCCGATGGTTCGGCCAACGACTTCCAGCCGCATCGCTATCCACGCGAAATGGTCGTCTACAGCGGCACACATGACAACGACACGGCCGTCGGCTGGTGGAACGCCGAGGCCGGTGCGGACTCCACGCGCACGGCGGAGATGATCGAGGCGGAGAAGGCGTTCGCCCTTCGCTATCTCGGAAGTGATGGACGGGATGTCCACTGGACGTTGATCCGCAGCGCGCTCGCCTCCGTGGCGAACACCGCGATCATCCCCATGCAGGACCTGCTGGGCCTCGGGAGCGAGGCGCGGATGAACCTGCCCGGCCGGCCGTCGGGCAACTGGGGCTTCCGGTTCCGCTGGGACCAGGTCACGCCGGAGACGGGGCGCCGGCTGCGCGAGATGGTTGACCTCTACCAACGGTGATGCGACACAGCATGGCGGCGACCGCTCAAGCGCCGGCGAGTTCTTGACCATCTGGAACATCAGCTCCGACTCGCGGCCCAGAGCCCCTGCATCTGCTCTGCAAGTCTGCGCGAAGAGAATCGTGTGGCGACGAGCGCCCCACAGCGATCAGGCGAGTCAGCGGCTTCACCATGGTGAGGCGGAATCCACTCAATGCAATCACCCGCACTCATAGTCACGTGTCTGACCCTCGCACTCGGCGTGTACGCCCGAGCCGACGACCTCAGGCTCAGCCCGTCCAATCAGCAGAAGGAGGCTCGCCCTCCCGTACTGTTTCTGCCTGAGGTCCTCGATCCGTACAAGCGCTTCACCCTGCCGCCAGGCTTCAGCGCCGACGGCAGGACGATGTTCTTCTCGCAGACCGAGTGCCTGCCGATCTGGCAATGCCCGCAACGGCTCAAGCGGATCGACAAGACGTCCTCGGGTTGGACGGCACCCCGCCTCGTGCCCCTGCCGCAAGATGCGCGCGGCGAGGCGCCGAGCGTCACGCCAGACGGTCGCTATCTGCTGTTCTCATGGGCCGCCACACGCCCGGAGTATCCCGAGGTCGCCGTCAACGACAACTTCGACCTCTGGCGACTGGACCTCACCGTGCCCGGCGCTGCGCCCGAGCCACTGCAAGGGCCTGATCTCAACCGGCCGCGCGCTGGCCGTGTGAAGACGTTGCGCTACGTACACAACGAGACGGCTGCGGTGGCAACGACCTCTTCCTCTCGCGCAGGATCGCAGGGCGCTGGACAGCACCGAAGAACCTCGGCTGCGAAGTGAACTCGGCTTACGATGATGGGGCAGGCATGATCATCCCGGGCACGCGGACGCTCGTCTTCATGTCTGGGCGTCCGTTTCCGGGCGGTCAGTCCGGCGCCGTTGCTCTCTGGACGGTCGAGGTGGAGGTCGAGTGAAGAGGAAGTGTGCGGCCAGAGCGGTGCGGGAAGAGGAGCGCCTCGGGCACTAACGGCGGCAGCCGAACGTTGAGTCGGGCTTGTCCAGCTTTCCGCCCCCTAATCCCAGACTTCCGTGTACCGCTCCCTGCTGACCGCCATCCTGCTGGCCGCTGCCCTTCCAGTCGCCGCGCTACCCGCGCAGGCCCCCGGCAGCGGTCGGCCGCCCGGCCCGCCGGCCACCGCCGCGCCCGACTCATCCACCCTCCAGTCTCAGGCCATTCGGGTCTTCCTCGACTGCCAGGGCCGAGCCCGTGGATGCGACCGCGACTTCATCGTGACCGAAGTCAACTTCGTGAACTGGATGCGCGACCGGTTCGACGCTGACGTTCAGGTCCTCGCCGTGGCCCTGACCAACGGCGGCGGAGGCACGGAGTACACTCTGACGTTCCTCGGCCGAGGGCGATTCGCCGGGATGGTGGACACCCTCACGCTCAACACCCTGCCCAACGACGCCGACGACCGCATCCGTCGCGAGCTCGCACGCACACTGAAGCTCGGTCTTACGCGCTATGTCGCGCGTTCGCCGATCGCGAATCGCCTGCAGCTGAGCTACGTCGCCCCGTTCGCGGGCCAGCGGCAGCAGGCAGGGGCGGCCAACCTGAAGGACAGGTGGAACCTCTGGACCTACACGACGAACTTCAGGGCCGACGTGCGTGCCGAAGAACGGCAGCAGTCGCTGAACGGATCACTCTCGTTCGCGGCCAACCGTTCGACGGCTGACTGGAAACTCAACGTCTCGGTCAGCAGCAACATCGTCGAGCAGAAGTTCAAGATCCCGGCCACCGGGACCCGGCCGGCATTCACGGTGACGAACGAGCAGCGGACCTACACGGCGAACTCGCTCATCGTGAAGTCGCTCACCGACCATCTGTCGCTCGGCGTCAAGGTCGGCGCCGGCTTCTCGGACTTCCTGAATCAGGACCTTGCACTCCGGCTCCAGCCCGCGATCGAGTACAACATCTTCCCGTGGACCGAGCAGACGCGGCGGCAGCTGACGTTCCTCTATAACGCCGGTCCCAATCTGTACGACTACCAGAACACCACCGTGTTCGGCGAAGACCGCGAGCTCCGGTACAGCCAGCAGGCGACCGCATCGTTTGTGGCACGGCAGGCTTGGGGCTCAGCGAACGTCTCGCTCGACTGGCTCAACTACCTCCACGACTTCAATCGCAACGCACTCACCCTCAGCGGCTTCGCCGACCTGCGCCTCGGTCGCGGATTCTCGCTCAACATCGGCGGTTCCGCGGCCCGGATCAACGACCAGATCTACCTGCCGGCTCGTGGCAACACGGAGGAGGAGATCCTGTTGCAGCGTCAGGCACTCGAGACCGGCTTCCGCATCACGACCAACATCGGCATCCGCTACACGTTCGGGTCGATCTACAATACGATCGTCAATCAACGCTTCAGCTCGCTGGGCGCGAGCACCGGTCGGTTCTCATTCTTCTAGACCGATCGGGAACGAACGTCACGCCCCTTCACGGCTGTCACGTGGAGGGGCTGGCGTTTCCCCCTCGCCCTGAAAGAGCCGTTGCGTAGCCATCTGCTGCTCCACTCCCTGGAGCAACGCCGCCAGCTGCTCCGTCGCCTTGGCCAGCGCGGTGCGAAAGAGGCTGCGATACCAAACGAAGCAACTCAGCGTGGCGAAGCCCATGGCGACGGCTCCCATCGCATAGGCCATCGGACCCGTGCCTCCCACGGTCGCCGCAGTCGTCATGGTCGCGCCGACCAGCCCTGCGGCCCCGGCCATCGCCATCATCCAATAGTCCATGCGCAGATTCGCGCGCAATCCCGGCCGCAGGTCGCCGGTGATGATCACCTCGCACGCCGGTGCGGCCGCCGTTCCACGCGGCT